>DXWL01000018.1 GCA_019416865.1 Fusobacterium sp. | reverse complement strand
TTAAAATTTTTAAAAATATTTTCACAAAAGTGAAACGAGGCTTTACAAATCAATATGAAATTACAAAAAATAAATTTTAAAATATTTTAATGAATATTTTTATTCTTCTACAATCCTACATCGACAAAAAAACAGGCACCATGTAAGCCGGGTTTTGTATGTGCTAATCATTTATCTAGACTTTTAATTACTTAAAAGTTCAAGCAACTTACCCTGAAAGCTGGACGAGCAGCCCTTAACCTTTCCAATTTAGTCTTGCTCCAGAGGGGGTTTACCAGGCTTTTTTAGTTTCCTAAAAAACCGGTGGTCTCTTACACCGCCTTTTCACCCTTACCCTTATAAAAAGGGCGGTCTATTTTCTGTGGCACTTTCCTTAAGATTACTCTCAGCAGCCGTTAGCTGCCCTCTTTGCTCTACGGAGCCCGGACTTTCCTCTTGAATAAATCCAAGCGATTAACTATGGTACCTGTTTATTATTAAATTTTTATTTTATTTTGTCATACTGGAATATCATATCACAAAATCATCCCTTTTTTCTAGGGATTTTTTGAAAATATTTTTTTTATAAAACTTCTTGTATTTTCTTTACTGTTTTCTGGAAAATGATTATCTGACTCTTCTTCATCTTCAGATACTTTCACTATAAGAGTATTTACCTGTTCAAGAAGTGCCTTTGTATACTCAAGATAATTATATTCAAATATATAGTCTTTTAACGAATCTAAAACTAGATCCAATTCTTGTGATTTAGCACTCATTCCCAAATCTTCTGTAAATTTTAATTCTGTTACAATTACATCTTTATTTATTTGCTGATAAGTTATTATAAATGTTTTTTGAGGATTTTCTATTTGGAAAGTTTCCTCTCCCATAACTGTATTAAGATATATTTTTATCTCTTTTTCTTTTTCTATTTTTTCAATAACTGAATCTATTTCTGATTTTTGTGTATCACTAAAAAGTCCTATGTTATCTTTTATCTCCCCAAAGGCTGTAACAAATACAGCAAAAAAAACTGTAAATATTATTTTTTTCATATAAACTCCTTAAAATACCTGTTATATTTTTTTCAAAACAGGTTCATCATTAAATGCAAAACACTCTATATCTTTTTCATTTTTTAAAGCATTGCTTATTATCATATGAAAAAAATGCTCACTCTCATAATGTCCTGCATCAAGAATATACATTCCCTCTTCTTTGGCATCAAGAGCTTCATGATATTTTAAATCACCTGTTATAAGAAGATCTGCTCCCATTTTTTTGGCTTTTCTCCAGTAACTGCTCCCTGCTCCATTTACAACTGCTACTTTTTTTACTGTCGCATTTTCTGTATCATATCCTGAAACTGTAACTATTTCAAGTCCTAATTTTTCTTTAACTGTCTTTATTATATCTGTAAGTTTTTCCCTTTGTGAAAGGGTATAGACTCTTCCTATCCCATTTACAGAAACCTCTTCTTCTGATAAATTATCTTTTATAGGATCAATTATTTTTCCTTCTACAAAACCAAGTTTTTCTCCTAAAAAATCATTCAATCCTGAAAAAGATGAATCAAGGTTTGTATGAAGAGAATACACTGCAATTTTATTTTCAATAAGTTTTAACAATTTTCTTCCTAAAAGAGTATCGCTGTTTATATTTTTCACAGAAGAAAAAATAAGAGGGTGATGAGTTATTATAAGATCTGCTCCCTGTTCTACAGCATTATCCACAACCTTCATTGTAGCATCAAGAGAGATTTGAATTTTTTTTATTTCACTTCCCCTGCTTCCAACCATAAGACCTACATTGTCCCAACTTTCTGCAGCTGTTCTTGGAAATTTGCTTTCAAGACAGTTTATAATATCTTTTAGTTTCATATTACAAACATTCTCCCGTTCATACTTGATATTTTAGAAAGAGCATTATAAAAAGCTCCCTCTCCAGTGTCTTTTACCAAAGAAAGTTCTTTTTCTATATCATAGATTGAGTATCTTTTATCTCCGTTAAGCCCGAAGTACATCTCTATTATCTTTATCTCTTTCTCTCCCAGTTTGAATGGAATATTTTCAATAGCTTCTTCTTCCACTGCTTTTATTTTTTTCTCTTTTTCCTCTTCTGTTATTTCCATATGTTCCATATCTGTTTTTGTCATATAGTACATAAATTCTGTTTTAGTTTGTTCAAATTTTTCTTCCACAGCAAGTGCCATCTCTCTTCCTATCCAAAGAGCAAGATAGTTTTTAAAGTTTCCTGCTTCATAAGTATAGTTGTTAAGAGCTTTGATTGCCCCCATTGTTCCTTCCTGTACAAGCTCAAGATACTCTATCCCCTGTCTGCAGAAATATAATCCTATTCTCGCTGTCATAACAAGAGCATCTACTAAAATTCTTTCTCTTACACCTTCATCATCAAGCTGCTCAAGAAGATTTTCCATCTCTTCGTCTGAAATATGTTCTTCAAGATTTATCTCTTCTAAATAACTAAGAGCTAAATCTCCGCTCATCTCTTCATCTTCAATTTCTCCCTCTGCTAAAAATTCATTTTCTCTTTCTAGCTCAAGTTTAAATTCAGGATTTTCTCTTAAAAATTCTGCAAACTCATTGTCATCTCTATATTTTTCAAATACAAGCTTTTCAAAATTTTCTAATGTCATTTTTACTATTCCTCTCTTTAGTTTTCTATTTCATAAAAATAAGGGGCTATTACATTATAAAACAGTCCCTTATTTTTCATTCTATTTTTGTTTAAAATCTTCCAATTTTTTTCTTCTGCTAGGGTGTCTTAATTTTCTAAGAGCCTTCACTTCAATTTGTCTGATTCTTTCTCTTGTAACTTTAAATATTTTTCCTACCTCTTCAAGTGTTTTAGGAGCTCCGTCATCAAGACCATATCTGTATCTTAAAACTTGTTTCTCTCTATTGTTTAAAGTATCAAGTACTTCATCAAGCTGCTCTCTTAAAAGAACTCTGTTAGTAAGTTCGTATGGATTAAGCATTTTGCTGTCCTCTACGAAATCTCCTAATTCACTGTCCTCTTCACTTCCTACAGGAGTTTCCAACGAGATTGGATCTTGGTTCATCTCTTGAATAGCTTTTACTTTTTCTACTTCCATTCCAAGTCTTTTAGCCAGAACTTCTGCTGTTGCATCTCTTCCTGTTTCTTGAAGATAAATTCTTGCTTCTTTTTTAATTTTATTAATAGTTTCTATCATATGAACAGGTATTCTTATTGTTCTTCCCTGATCTGCAATAGCTCTTGTTATAGCCTGTCTTATCCACCAAGTTGCATAAGTTGAGAATTTATATCCTTTAGTATACTCAAATTTTTCTACAGCTTTCATAAGACCTATATTTCCCTCTTGAATCAGATCAAGAAGTTTAAGCCCTCTATTTGTATGTTTTTTGGCAATACTTACAACCAGTCTTAAGTTTGCTTCCACAAGTTGTTTTGCTGCAAACTCGTCCCCTTCATAAGCTCTCTTAGCAAACTCAAGCTCTTCATCATGAGTTAACAGAGGAATCTGTCCAATTTCTCTCAGGTACATTTTTATAGGTTCATCTACACCCATGTCCCCTGATATTTTTAAAAGATCGTCATCAAGAAGATCTTCTCTTGAAATTTCATCTACAGAATCAAGATCTATATCGTCGTCGTCTTCCAAATCTAAGTCGTCAAAATCTCCAAAATCATCATCGTCATCTATAAATGATTTTCCTGCAAACTCTTCATATTTTTTATCATCAAGTTCTTCTTGCTCAAGATGTTTTTTAAGATCTTCTTCTTTTATTATATCTATTCCCTGATCTATCATTCCTTCAATAAGGTATTCTATTTTGTCCACAGGAAGTTCATCTTTTAATTCTCTGTTTATCTCTTCGTATGTAATTGTTTTCTCTTGTATTGCTTTACGAAGTAACCCCAAAACTTTTTCATTTTTAATAAACTCCTTCATCAATGAAAGCGCCTCCTCTATAATATTTGATTTCCTGATAAAATATTTTTAAACTGTTCATATTTCCCTAAAGTGTCTTGAAAACTTAAATCTGCATATAGTTCTGACTCCAGCCTTTTAAGTTTTATATTAACCATTATATTTTCCCGCACTTTTTGAGCTTCTTTAAGCTCTTTTCTGAACCATGAGGTAAATATCTCTTTAAGGTCGGCTTCTCTTTTTCTGGTGTCGCTGTAATCATCTATTGAATATATCTGAAGCATAAGCACCTTTTCAGCCTCTTTTTCTGAAAGATTTCCTTTTTCAATAAATTCTTTCAGCATCTTTCCATTAAAAGTTTCTCCCTGCTCTCTCATCTCTTTGAAAAGCATAAACATCTTTCTGCACAGTGGGGATTCTGGAATTTTTTCTTTAAAATAATCATAATAGCTTATGTCTGATAAAATAAGCTCCATAGTTAGATCTTCCAAAGTATTCCCCACGGGAGTTTTTTCTCTGTTCTCTTTTTCTTCTGAATAAGTTGAATTTTTAAGCTCTCTGTATTTATTATTGTTTATAAGTATATCCTGTAATATAGATTTGTCTATATTAAGAGCTTTTGAAAGTTTGTCAAGATACAGAGTCTTTTCAAGACTTGATTCAACGTTTTGGAAAAATTCCTTAAATCTTTCTATAAAATTCTGCTTTGACATTATATTTGACAAATCATACTCTCTTGAATAAAGTTCATAGAGAAAATCAAAAATTTCTAAAGAGTTTTTCACTGCTTTTAAAAATTCATCTTTTCCATATTTCTTTAAAAATTCATCAGGGTCTTTTGCATTTTGAAAACTCAGCACTCTTATATTAAATCCTAAATTTTTTAAAATCATTGCTGTTTTCTCTGTTGCACTCTGCCCTGCCTTATCCATATCGAGCGACAGGATTACATTGTTTGTATATCTCTTTAAAAGCTGTCCCTGCTCTAAAGTAAAAGCAGTTCCAAGAGCTGCCAGTGCTACATCAAAACCATAGAGATGAGCAGACAGCACATCCATATACCCCTCCATAAGAATTGAATAATTCTTTTTTCGGAGAACATTTCCTTTATCCTTTATTCCATAAAGATTTTTTCCTTTTTTAAATATCGGAGTATCTGGAGAGTTGATATATTTAGGAATCTCCTTGCTGGTTTCAAGAGTTCTTCCCCCAAAAGCTATTATGCTTCCCTGAGGAGAATATATAGGAAACATTATTCTGTTTCTGAATGCATCATATATCCCTTTATCTCCCTCTTTTGCCAGTCCCAAAGCGATAATATCCTCTTTATCAAATCCTTTTATCACAAGATAATCATAAAGGGCATTCCACTCATTTGGAGCAAATCCAATTTCATTTTCTCTTATAAATTTGGGATTTACCCCTCTTCCTGACAGATATTCCAGAGCCTTTCTTCCATCATTTTCAAAAATTCTCTCTTGAAAAAATCTATGTGCCTCATTCATTATTCGATAAAACTTGTCATTTTCCTTTTCCTGAGTCATATTTATTTTATATGCTCTCAAAGGAATATTATATTTTCTTGCCAGTTGTTCTGCTGCTTCTTCAAAAGATATCTTATAATATTGTGAATAAAATGTTACAGGATTTCCCCCTGCCCCACAAGAAAAACATTTACATATATTCTTGCTAGGACTAACCGAAAAAGAAGGAGTAGTATCCTGGTGAAAGGGACAAAGTCCTTTGTAGTTTGCTCCCGATTTTTTAAGCTCAACTACCTCTCCAACCACTTCTTCTATTTTAAGCTGATTTATTAAATTATCTATATCTTCTGACCTGTATTTCATTTTATTCTCCGATATATTTTTGTGAAAAAATATTAAATATTTTTCCACTATTAAGTATAGTACATTTTTTTTCAATAAGCAAATTTTATCTTTAAAAATTTGGTAAAAAAAAGGATAGAATTTCTATCCTTTTTTATAATTCTTATAAATAAAAGCTGTTATCTTCTTAAAATTCCTTTGCTTATCAGCATATTTCTTGAAAAATCATCAGCAGGTTCCCAACCATTTTCAAGAAGTTTGCTTGTATAAAATTTATTGTATAAAAATGCCAGTATAATATTAGCTATTCCACAGCTTACCACTCCTAAAATAATCATGATAACCAGCCAAAGCCAATCTCCTCTGAATAAAGGTACAAAGAATCCAAAGAAAAATGTTGTCCAACTGAACCCCAAAAATCCTTTTTTAACCATATCTCCTTTTTGAAGATTTATTTCCACTGCCATTTCATGCCTCCTAAAGTTAAAATTCTATCCTTCTATTATTTTCTTTTAAGCATTGTTTCAAGTGCATTAAAAGCTTTTTGATTTACATATTCCTCTTTTACTCTATCTTTAACATCTGCAAATTCTGCTGCTTTAAATTGATTTTCTCTTGTTTTTTGGAACATGAAAACATTATCCCCTTCTCTTTTTACCTCTACTTTATTAAGGGGAGCTTTATAAATAGCTTCTGCAAGTTTTTCATTAAATCCTACTCCAGGAATATAACCACTCTCACTTATATTTTCAATAAGTGTTCCTCCGTTATATTTATCTTTAGGAAGATCTGCAAAATTAATCTCTCCTGAAGATATCTTTTCTGCTGTTGCTTGTGCCTCTTTTATAGCTTCATTTATTGTAGCATCAGACACTTTATATTTTACAAGAATATGACTTGCTTTTGCTTTTTTCTCTTGATCATTTCTGTCAGTTATATATATTATATGCTGTCCAAACATTGTGCTTACAATTTCAGGATAAATTTCTCCTACTTTTCCAGAAAATGCAGCTTTTTCAAATTCAGGAACCATATCCCCTTGTGAAAACCATCCAAGATCTCCCCCTTGAGCTGCACTTGGACAATCTGATTTTGATTTTGCTGTTTCTGCAAAATTATTTACTGTCAGATTTTTTCTAATCTCTTCAGCCTTAACTTTTGCTGCATCTTTATCTGCTTGTGAAGGTTCCAGTTTAACAGCTGCTATATATGAGTCTGCTGAAGGATAGATATCATAATTACTTCTGTTAGCATTGAAATAAGTCTGTAAATCTTTATCTGTATATTTAGCTTGTTCTCTTGCTTTCTCAACCATTTTTTCATAAGCATCTTCCACTCTTGCAAGTACTGGAAGAGCATTATCTACATCAACATTATATTCAGCTGCTGCTTTTAAAAGTTTTGCTTGATTTTCCATATAAGCTTCTGTTTGAACATCTGCTTCTTCTGGTTTTACACCTTTTGCAAGAAGTTGTACATATATTTTGCTGTAGTCTACATTTGTAAATTCTACACCATCTTTAACAGTTTGTACTTTTTCTTCCATTCCAACAAACTGCTCTCTTGCATCATCAATCTTCATGTTTTTCTTTAGAGCTTGAAGTTCTTTGTAGAATTCTTTATTTCCCTCTTCCTGTTTCATAGACTGTTTTAAAGTATCTTTTACAGTGTCGAAGTCTGCTCCTCCAAACATAGAATATCTGTTTTCATTATATAATTTTGCTACTTCTTCATCGCTTACATCTGCATTTTCCACAAAACTTTCAAGAACTCTCATTCTCTTAAGTGATCTTTCTATCTCTTTTTTGAAACTTGCTTTAGTATATCCTTGAGCTTGAAGCATTCTCTTAAACTGCTCTCTATCTTTTATATTGCTTTCTACTGCCTCATACTCTCTTTTTACATCTTTATCAGATACTTTTATTTTGAGAACATCTGCCATTTGCTGAACAAGTTCATCCTCTATTGCCTGATCAACAGCCAAAGTTTCTAAAACTTTTTCATCTCCTCTGTTCTGTAAATTTGCAGCTATCATATTCTTAGTTCTTGCAATATTTACCATATCAACTTTTTCACCATTTACTTTAAAAGCATAGTTTTTCATTGCAAGTTGTGAAGACATTGAATAATATGCTGCTATAAGTGATGACAGTGCAAATGCAAGAGTAATAACTATTACTATAGGTTTCATTTTGCTTCTGAATTTTCTGATTGCCATGGAAGTTCTCCTTATCTTAGGTTATTTTTATTTGTCGTCAAGTTTGTATTTTCTTATTTTTTCGTATAGAGTAGTTCTTCCTATTCCTAAAATCTTAGCTGTTTCTTGTTTATTCCATCTAGTTCTTTGAAGAGCCATAGCGATAACTACTTTTTCAACATCATCTAAGCTGAATATTTCTTTTTCAAGAATATCTTTAAGTGGTCCAAGTCCTATAACTGTTTTATTTTCAACAGTGTCAGATTTCATTTTGATTTCTAACGGCAGATTTTCAATTCCTATAATTTTTTCATCAGAAAGAATTATCATTCTTTCAAGCATATTTCTAAGCTCTCTGATATTTCCAGGGAAAGCATATTCCATAAGATATTTCATAACCTCTCCTGAAAGTACAGGGATAGGTCTGTTAAGATCTTTTGCTATTCCGTTTAAGAAATAGTTAGATAATAGAGGGATATCCTCTTTTCTTTCTCTTAAAGGTGGAACTTCCACTTTAAATCCACTTAATCTATGATATAAATCTTTTCTGAATTTTCCTTTTTCTATTTCATCTCTTAAGTCTTTATCAGTAGAAACAATAAATCTTACATCTACTCTTTTTGCTCTTGTTCCACCAACTCTTTTATATTCACCATATTCAATAACTCTTAAGATTTTAGTTTGGATTTTTACATCTATTCCTGCTATTTCATCAAGGAAAAGTGTTCCTCCATCTATCTCTTCAATTATACCTTTTTTGCTTGATATTGCTCCTGGGAAAGCTCCTCTTTCATATCCAAAAAGTTCTCTTTCAAGAGTTTCACTTGTCATAGTTCCACAGTTTATAGTAACAAAATCTTTCTTTCTTCTGTCGCTTTTTTTGTAGATCTCTCTGGCAACAAGAGTTTTTCCAACTCCTCCCTCACCTGTAATTAATATAGGCAGGTCAGTAGAAGCTATTTTATCTATCTTAGATCTTACCTCTTTAATTTTTACAGATTGTCCTACAATCTCTTTTTGTTCCTCAAGTTCCATAACTTTTTCTTTTAATTTTTTGTATTTTTTTATTGTTTCAACATTAACAAGAGCAGGTTTTATTAATTTTACAATTTCCTCTCCGTTTATAGGTTTTACTGTATAGCTGTAAATTCCTGCTTTATCAAGTTCTTCTAAAACTTCATCTGTTTCCTCATCAATAAGTCCTATTGTTACAAATTCTTTTCCTACACCATTTAGTTTTTTCTTAGCGTCAGAGAAATTAAACCAAGTAAGATATTGATCAAGAATTACCACATCAAAATCACTCTCTCTAAGCATATCTAACCCATCAAGAAGATTGTTAAATGTAATTACCTCATAATATTTTAAAAGTTCTTTTCTAAGTTCTTTTAATACCTCTTTTCTCTCTGATATAGCCAAAACTGATTTTTTCATTTCGACCTCCTATGTCAATTTTAATTTTTATACACAATTCTAATTTTATATCATCTGTATTATAATAGATATTCTGTATTTTTTCAATACTTTTTTATATTTTTTGTACTATTTTATAAGCTATGTGATTTTTTAGCGAACTTCACTTTTGCTTATATTCAGAACACACGGGCAATTTCAGTGTCCTGCCATGTTGAAAAAATCATTTGTGGTTATGAAAATAATCAAAATGAATAATATAAGTATACCTGCCTGATGTACTCTCTCCTCTATTTTTTTATTTATTTTTATTCCTACAAGCTCAAGAAGAACAAAAATTATTCTTCCTCCGTCAAGAGCTGGGAAAGGCAGAAGATTAAATATTCCAACATTTATGGAAAGAACAGCCATTATCCACATTATAGGAAGAACACCACCTTTACTTGCCTCTCCTACAATGTTTACTATACCTATAGGGCCACTTATATCATTTCTGCTTACGTGTCCTGTTATTATCATTTTGAATCCGCCAAGAATATCTTTAAAAATATTTAGAAACTCTTCACAGCTCACTGCAATACTTTCAAATATTCCTAATTTTTCTATCTTATAATCTGGAAGTATTCCAAGATAATATGCTCCATCTTCATTTTTTGTAAGAGTTACAAAAAGATCTTGTTCTTTATTTTCTCTTTCTACAACCACCTTCTGAGGTTCTTCTTTATTTTCCACAGAAGCTACAACCGTTCTTATCTCTTCCCACTTTTCTATTTTTTTTCCATCTATTTCAAGGATTCTATCTCCTTTTTTAAAAAGACTGGGTCTGTTTTCTGCTTCAATAACTTTTCCTATAACAGGAGCTGGATTAAGTATAACCTCTCCCCCATTAAATGTCATAGTAAAAACTATTAAATAAGCAAGAAGAAAATTCATAAATACTCCTGCAAAAAGAACAATAAATCTTACAAAAGGATTTCTTTTATTAAATCCTCCCTCTATATCATCATCTATCTCCATACCTTCAATATTTACATATCCTCCTATAGGAATAGATCTGAAAGAATATTTTGTTTTTTCTCCTCCATATGTATAAACTTCCGGTCCCATACCTATAGAAAATTCTGAAACTGGAATTTTAAAAAATTTGGCACTGAAAAAGTGTCCAAGTTCATGTATCATTACTATTATTCCCAACACAATCAGGGAAACTATTATTTTCATCTGCTCTCTAGCCTCCAAGTATCTCCGACATCACTGCAGATAAAATATCTTCAGATATCTCATCTATTGTTCTTAATTTTCCTTTTTCTGCACAGAAAATCTCTCTCCATCCCTGTTCTGCTGCCATACTACAAGCATTTTCATAGGACTTTTTCATATATTCAGGATTTTTTTCATGTATATCTTTCTTTTTATCTCCTGTAATCTTATTTGCTCTGTTTTTCATAAGTTCCTGAGCAAATTCAAAAGGCATATTTATAAAAAGAACCATATTTGGTTTTGGTATTTTCATTTTCTCAAATTCAAGATCTACAAGCCAATCCATATATTTTTTCTTTTCATCTTTATTTTCTATTTTAGAACCTTGATGTATCATATTTGATTGAGTATATCTGTCTGTAATTATGATTCCATCATTATTATAAAACTCTTCCCACTCTTTCTTGAAAGAGGCGTATCTGTCTATCGCATACATTGTTGAGGCTGGATAAGGATTTACCTCCATAGCATTTTCTCCAAACTCTCCTGCAAGATACATTTTTACTGGTGCACAGGCAGGACTTTCATAATTTGGAAATGTTATTTTTTTAACATTAAAACCTCTCTCTTTTAAATTTTCATATAATTTTCTTGTTTGAGTTTCTTTTCCACTGGAATCTGTTCCCTCAATAACTATTAATTTTCCCATAATATTTCTGCTCCGTCTTATTATTTATCTCTCTTTTCCATAATGAGCATATACCCATTTTCTTGTTTCTTCGTCGGCTTTTAAAATTATTTCAAGATTTTCAGGTTCATAAGGAACATGATTTTCCATAGCCTTTTCTATTATTTCATATATATCTAAAAATTTTATTTTTTCTTTCATAAACAGCTCCACTGCCACTTCATTTGCAGCATTAAAAACAGCTGTCATAGTCTTTCCTATTTTTCCTGCTTTATATGCAAGGGCTAATCCCTTAAAAGTTTCCATATCAGGTTCTTCAAAAGTAAGAGCTCCTACTTTCATAAGGTCAAGTGTTTCCAAAGCAGGACTTGCTTCTCTCTCGGGATAAGTAAATGCCAGTTGAATAGGAAGCTTCATATCTGTTGCTCCAAGTTGTGCCATAAGAGCATTATCTTTAAACTCCACAAGCGAATGAACTATGCTTTGAGGATGAACTGCCACTTTTATTTTGTCATAATCTATTCCAAAAAGTTCATGGGCTTCTATAACTTCCAAACCTTTATTCACAAGTGTTGACGAGTCTATTGTAATTTTTTTCCCCATAGACCATTTTGGATGTTTAAGAGCTTCCTGAAGAGTTACTTTTTCAAGCTCCTCTCTTTTAGCTCCCCTGAATGTTCCTCCACTGGCTGTAATAATAAGATTTTTTACATCCTCTCTTCTCCCTCCCATAAGAGATTGGAAAAGTGCTGAATGTTCACTGTCTACAGGAATTATTTCAGCTTGTGGATATTCTTTAAGAAGTCTGTTTATATATTCTCCTCCTGCAACCATTGTTTCTTTATTAGCAAGAGCTATTCTTTTTCCTAGTTTTATAGCTTCCACAGTAGCTTCTATTCCTATTACACCACTTACAGCTGTAAGAATTATATCTGTTTCCTCAAGCTGTCCAAGTTTCTTAAGCCCCTCTCTTCCAAAAAATACATTTATATTCGGAAACTCTTTTTTTACAGCTTCAAATCCCTCTTCTGTCCCTATAGAAACATATTTTGGATTAAACTCTTTTATCTGTTCAATTACAAGTTTGTAATTTGTGTGTCCGCTTATTGCAACTACATTAAATTCATCTCTTTTATGTCTTATAACCTCTAAAGCATTTGTACCAATGCTTCCTGTTGACCCTAATATAGTTATATTTTTCATTTTGTACTACCTCTCAAAACTTTCTTAACTTTCTAATACACGAAAAATTTCAGAATATAGTATACTGTTGGAACAACAAATATCATACTGTCAAATCTATCTAAAATTCCTCCATGTTCCCCCAGTATTCTTCCTGAATCTTTTATTTTAAATTCTCTTTTAAACATTGACTCTGCAAGATCTCCAATCTGAGCCACAATACTTACCATAAGCCCAAGAAAAGCTGCCAGAATATTATTTCCAGGAATAAGCTGAAATTTCATATTTATAAGAACCATTGCAGCTATTGTAAAAATTATTGCTCCTATTGCTCCCTCTTTTGATTTTTTAGGACTTATTATGCTGAATCCCTCTTTAAAGAATTTTCTTCCTATATTTATTCCTACAAAATAAGCTGCACTGTCGCATACCCATACCATAACCTGAACAGCAATAAGCCATCTTCCTCCATTTGGAAGGTATGTAAGGAGTATAATATGGCTGAAAAGAATTGAAATATATGTAACTCCAAGAGCTGTTACACCTATATCTGTACTTGCATTCTCTACTTTATTTTCAAATACTCTCACTCCCATAGAACAAATCATAAGAGCTGCTAAAGGCATAAGAATTATAACATCTGTTTTCAAAGGATTTGAAAAATAAATGATATTAGGTATCACAAGTCCTGCTGCCATTCCTAATTTTGCAAAAGGCTTCTGCCCTGAAAGTTCTGACATTTTAAAAAATTCATACAGACCTATCCCTATAACTGCATTTGTAAATACAAGCAGAGGAAATCCTCCTGCATAGTATATATACATAAGTACTGGTATTCCTACCAGAGCAACCAAAATTCTATTTATCATCAGGTCTTCCTCCAAATCTTCTTTCTCTTTTACTGTAACTTTCTATTGCTTTATCCATCTCTTCCTCATCAAAATCAGGCCAATATTTCTCTGTTACATATATCTCTGTATAAGCAATCTGCCACAGAAGAAAGTTTGACAGTCTAAATTCCCCACTTGTTCTTATAAGAAAATCAGGATCAGGAATATCATTATACAAATATTTTGAAAAATCTTCTTCTGTTATATGAGTTTTCCCATCCTTTAAAATTTTATTTACAGCATCAGTTATCTCTGCTCTCCCACCATAGTTAAAAGCTATATTAAGAGTTACTTCATAATCTTTCGATGTAGCTTCTTCTAGATCCCTTATAGCTTTTAAAAGTTCAGGACTTACTCCATCCTCTCTTCCTGAAACCATAAATCTTATTTTATTTTTTATAAGCTCTTCTCTTTCTGAATTTATATAAGTCTTAAAAAGAAACATAAGAGCATCAACTTCCTCTTTTGACCTCTTCCAATTTTCTGTGGAAAAAGCATAAACTGTCAGATACTGTACCCCTATTTTTCTGCAGTATTCTAAAGTTTTTCTAAGTGTTGCTGCTCCTGCCTTGTGTCCGAATACTCTCGGTTTATTTCTATTTTTTGCCCATCTTCCATTACCGTCCATTATAATAGCGATGTGTCTGGGAACATTTAGTATTTTTTCCAATCTATCACCTCTTTCAATCTATTAAATTCTATCATAATATATGTTTTTTTTCCATAAATAAAATTATGAAAAAGACGGCACAAAGTTGATTGTACCGTCTTCTGTTATGTTTTTTAATCTTATTTTTTTCCTATCTCTGTCATAAATTTTACTCTTTCAAATCCTCTTTTTACAGAATTTGCTTTAAATTTGCTGAGTACTTCACAAATCTCTTCCATTGTTGCTTCTTGTATTTTGCTAAGCTCACCAAAATGTTCAACTAAAGAATCCACATCTTTTTTCGTAAGTTTTCCAAATTTGCTAAGAAGACGATATCCTTTTGTTGTAACAGGATTATCCAAAGATTTTACAGTTTTACCATATCCCAAAAGAGCTGAAAGTTTTGCTAAATCTAAAAGCTCACTATCATCAAGAGCTGAAAGATCTTTTACAAGTTTTTCTTCATCACACTCTTCCTCTTCTGCATAATAGTCTTTTAAAAACTCTATCTTTTCATCTTTCAAACCAAAAACAAGATCTTCAAGCTGAAGTCTTAAAAGTTTTCCTTCACTGCCAAGCTCATAAAGCCCTTCTGCAATCTCATTTTTTATTCTTCTGAACATCTCAAATTTTTGAAGAACTATACAAACCTCTTCAACTGTTGCCATTCCATCAAGTTCAAGAAGAGTAAGATTTATAAGAGCTTTATCAAGAACATATCTGTATCTTTCAAGAGTATTTATTCCTTGAGATGATTCGCTCATAAGCTCCTCTGCTGTTCTTAATTTATATCTTATATCTCCTTTATAAAGTGTAAGAACTCTTTTTCTCTCTGATATTGCTATTACCACTCTGTCAAGCTGTTTTGCAATACGCTGTGCTGTTCTGTGTCTTGTTCCGCTTTCATCTGTAAGGTATCTTTTATCAGGCTGAAGATGTACATTGGCATAAAGTATATGTTCTATATTATCATCAAGAATTATTGCTCCATCCATTTTGGAAAGTTCAAACAATCTTTCTGGAGTATACTCACAGTTTAAACTAAATCCTCCGTCTAGGACTTTTTCTACCTCTTCATCTATTCCTACAACTATAAGAGCTCCTTTTTGTCCGTCAAGAATGTTGTCCAACCCTTCACGAAGCTTTGAACCTGGAGCCACTGCTGCCAGAATTTTATCCCATTCTTTTCTTTCCATATGCTACATCCTTTCTAAAAAATCATCTAAATTTTTTAAGTATATCAGCTTTAAATTATAATTTTTCTTTTCTATCTCTTTACGATTTGCTTCAGGGACATATACCCCTTTAAATCCTAATTTTTCAAGCTCTCTCAGTCTTTTATCCATAAAAAATACTTTTCTTATCTCTCCTCTTAATCCCAGTTCACCTATAGCTGCTATTTTTTGACTTATTGCCACATTTTTATAAACTGATAAAAGAGAGATAAGTGCTCCCAAATCTGCTGAAGGATCTTTTATTGAAATCCCTCCAGGAATGTTTATAAATACATCCTTCATTCCCAGATTCATTCCCATTCTTTTTTCACCTATAGCCATAAGAATTTGAATTCTGTTTCTGTCAAATCCCTGAACTATCCTTTTAGGAATTCCTATTCCTCCGCTCTCTGTAAGAAGACTCTGTATTTCAAGAAGGAATACCTTTGTCCCCTCAAGAACAGGAACTATCATACTTCCTATATTTTTTTCCTCTCTTTCACTCAAGAAAAATTCTGAAGAGTTCTGTACCTCTTTCATTCCGTCATCTTCCATGCTGTAAACTGCCAGTTCATTAGTAGAGCCAAATCTATTTTTTGTACTTCTTAAAATTCTGTAGAACAGTCCTTCTTCACCTTCAAAACTGAAAACTGCATCAACCATATGCTCAAGAAGTTTAGGCCCTGCCACTTTTCCATCTTTAGTTATGTGTCCCACTATAAAAAATGAGATACCAAGTCTTTTTGCCAGTTCTACAATTTTTAAAGTTGCTTCTCTTATCTGTGTAGGAGTTCCTGCTATAGATTCACTGTTTTCACTATAAAGAGTTTGGATAGAATCAACTATTACAACCTTAGGTTGTTTCATTGATATATATTCAGAAATCCTATCTATATCTGTTTCTGCCATAAGATACAAGCTGCTGCTTTTTATTCCCAGTCTTTCCCCTCTGCTTTTTATCTGAGCAGGAGATTCCTCTCCAGAAACATAAAGCACATCACCATAATCACTATATTCTTTAGCCATTTGTAAAAGAAGAGTTGATTTTCCTATTCCTGGATTTCCTGTTATTAATACAACTTCTCCTTGAACAAGTCCCCCTCCAAGAAGTCTGTCAAATTCAGATTGTTTGGTCTTAAATCTAAAATTTTCTTCTATTTTTATATTAGAAAAAGATGAAACTTTTTTTTCAGTATCAACTAAAGACAAGGAATTTTTTCTCACTTTGGAAGATGTCCCCACAGAAGAAGATATCTCCTCTTTCTCTTCAAGAGAGCCCCACGCTCCACAGTTAGCACATTTTCCTACCCATTTATTTGTTTTATAGCCACATTCACTGCACACATATATTGTTTTGTCTTTAGCCATCACATCACCTTTTTTCACTATTTAGGGCTGTACTGCTTTCCTCTTTCAATAACCATATCAGCTATTTTTTCATCTACATAAGCAGTTACTTTTCCCCCATATCTTGCAATCTCTCTGGCTGCTGTTGAACTGACATAGATATATTCTTTCAGTGCAGGAAGAAAAATTGTATCAACCTTTCCTTCAGAAATATCCATATTTCCACTTGCAAAATACAGTTCAAGTCCACAGTCCTCAACTGTTCTTATTCCTCTGACTATTGTATCTACATTTTTCTCCTCACAATAGTTTACAAGAAGTCCTCCATAGGCTTCTATAACTATATTATCACACTTATCCAGTACTTTGCTAACCATTTTTTTTCTTTCTTCAAGTGTGAACCAATATTTTTTTTCACTGTTATTAGATACAAGTATGATTAATTTATCAAATAATTTACTTGCTCTTTCTATAATATCTTGATGTCCCTTTGTTATAGGGTCAAAACTTCCGGAGTATACACCTACTCTCAATCTCATATCCTCCTATTTTTCAAGAAATATATCATATCCATTTATATTATTTATTTCTTCTGAAGAAAGAGATAACTCTTTTCCTCTGCTTTTTAAAAACTCATTCATAATATCATAATATACTTCTTTTATTTTATTTATAACTCTGCTTGTAGATTTTATAGAGATTTTTCTAATATCTTTTTCCTGTGCAACCTCTTTAAAATCTTTTATTATATTTTCAATAATAGCGTCAACTGATTTTACTTTTCCTTTTCCATGACATCTAGGACATTCCTCTTCATAGAAATAACTTAGGTTTCTTCCTACTCTCTTTCTTGTCATCTCCACAAGTCCTAAATCAGTAAAATGAACTATATTATTTTTTGTTCTGTCTTTTTTAAGTTCTGCATCCAGCTGTTGAAGAACTAAATCCTTATCCTCTTGAAGTTTCATATCTATAAAATCTATGATTATTATTCCACTCAAATTTCTTAATCTCAATTGTTTTGGAATCTCTCTTGCTGCATCAAGATTAGTATTAAGAACTGTTTTTTCAAGATTAAGACTTCCTGTATTTTTTCCTGTATTTACATCAATACTTACAAGAGCCTCTGTTTTTTCAATTACAAGATATCCTCCACAATCAAGCCATGCAACTTTATCAAGAGCTTTTTCAATCTCTCTATTGATATTGTACTCTTCGAAAATATCTCTGTTCTCATCAAAAAGCTTAACTTTTGCCTTAAAATTATTTTCACTGAAAGCATTTATATAATCTATTATCTCCCAGTATACCTCTTCATTATCTACAATAAGTTCATCTATATCATTTGACAGAATATCTCTCAATACAGTTGTTACAACACTATTATCGTTATAAAGAACTTCTCCTACTCTCACTTTAGATATTCTTTTTTCAATATCTTCCCATTTTTTTACAAGATAGCTTATCTCTCTTTCAAAATGATAAACAGATTTTCCTTGAGCAGCTGTTCTTATTATAACTCCCATTTTTGGTGGTTTTATCTCTTCAAAAATTTCTTGAAGTCTTGCTCTTTCATCTTCATCTTTTATCTTTTTTGAAATAGCTATATGATCACTATTTGGCATAAGCACCAAATATTTTCCTGGAATTGTAAAGTTGGTAGTAACCCTTGCTCCCTTTGTTCCTCTTGGAACATTAAGAACTTGAACAACTACTTTATCTCCTACAGTCAAAAGATCCTCTATGGGTTTTCCACTGTTTACTATTCCATTTAAATATTTTTCCTCAAACTCTCTCAAATCATCTACAAAAAGAAAGCTGTTTTTTTCAAGCCCTATATCTACAAAAGCAGATTCCATTCCCGGCAATACATTTGCCACCCGTCCTTTATAGATATTTTTTATTATATTGGATTCATCTTCTCTCTCTGTAAGAACTTCAACTACTCTTCCGTCCTCAATTATAGCAGCTCTCTTCTGAAAATTATTAACATTTATAATTATCTTATTCATCTGCAACCCAACTCTTCCATCAATATATCTTTTCTGCTGTATCTTTTGCTGTTAACTAAAATTTCAGATGTATCTAAATTGTTGTCTATTTCCAGTTGAAATTTTCCAAGCCTTACACTATTTTTCTTTTTTATTCCTACAATTTTGGAAATATTTTTTTCATTTGCCCTGATTTTAAGAAAACCATCTTTTTCTTTTATTTTTTTCAAAAAATCAAAATAGATCTCCCCATCTACAATCTCTCTGAATGCAGGATGAAAAGCTCCTTCTACAGCGACCCCACCATTTCTTAAATCATCTGAAGGCTGAAGTCCCACTCTTATTATATTTATTCCATTTAACTCAAGGAGAGAGCATATTTTTCTGCATCTTTTCACTGCCTCTTCCATTGAAAAAACTTCATATTCTCCCCTTTGATACATTCTCTCCATCTCTGTATCCTTTATTATCAGTGTAGGATACACTCTGGCATTTTGAGGAGCTATTTTCACAACCTTTTTTGCACTTTCAAAATCACTTTCAAAGGTTGATCCTGGAAGTCCCGGCATAAGCTGTATTCCAAGATCTATTCCATAAGATTTTATCATTTCACAAGCTTTATATACTGTTTCCACAGGATAATATCTGGCACTTTTTTTCAGCACCTCTTCGTCTAAAGACTGAACTCCCAACTCAATTGTAGTTACATTATACTTTTTCAGCTGATCCATAACTTCACTATTTATATAATCAGGTCTTGTTGAAAGTCTTATTCCCTGAACAACTCCTCTGTCCAAATACTCTTTCACCACTTCAAGATACTCTTTTTGTTTGGACATAGATATCCCTGTAAATGTTCCTCCGAAAAATGCCACCTCTTTATATGAATTTTCAGGAAGAAAGCTTAAGTGCTCATCTATTATATTTCTAAGATCCTCTGAAGTAACATCTGTTTCTCTTCCGTTTATCTTCTTCTGATTACAGAAAACACAGGCATTTGGACAACCAAAATGACTTATGAAAACAGGTATGTTATAATGTTTCTTTTCCATTTTAGTTTACACCTAATTTTTTGCAAAGAGCTTTTGCAGCCCCCTGCTCTGCTATTTTTTTACTCTTTCCTATTCCTGTTGCTTCTGCATTATCTCCAATTTTAACTAAAATTTCAAAAGTCTTTTTGTGATCAGGACCTTTTTCACTTACAACTTCATAAACAGGAACAGTCTTGTATTCTTTTTGGCTGTACTCCTGTAAAATTGTTTTGAAATCTAAAATATCCTCATCCTCTTCTATATGTTCTATATATTGCTCAAGATGTTTAAGTACAATTTTTCTTGCTGTATCAAAATCTGAATCAAGATATATAGCTCCTAAAACAGCCTCAAATACATCTCCAAGAATGGAACTTCTCTCTCTTCCTCCTGTAAGTTCTTCTCCTTTACTAAGTAAAAGATAATTTCCCATTCCTAATTTCTTTGCAACTTTAGCTAAAACTGGTTCACTTACTGCCATAGATTTAATCTTTGCTAAATCACCTTCTGAATAATTTTGAAAATGCTTATATAAGTATTCGGCAACAATAAGATCTAGAACTGCATCTCCCAGCAGTTCTAGTCTTTCATTGTTTATCTTTCTGTATTTTTTGTTTTCATTACCAAAAGATCTATGGACAAGTGAAGTTTTTAATAAATCTATGTTTTTAAAAAAATATCCTATTTCTTTTTCTAAAGATTCTAATTTCACTTCTACTCTTATCCCCTTTATTTTTATTTGTATTTTTTCATTGCAATTACTGCATTGTGTCCACCGAATCCTAAAGAGCTTGAAAGTCCAACTCTTATCTCTTTTTCTTGAGCTTTGTTCGGTGTGTAGTTCAGATCACATTCAGGATCAGGATTTTCATAATTTGCTGTAGGAGGTATTATTCCCTCTGCTATACTTTTAGCAAGTATAACTCCCTCTATTCCTCCAGCTCCTCCAAGAACGTGTCCTGTTGCTCCTTTTGTTGAAGATATATTCATCTTGTAAGCATATTCTCCAAAAACTTCTTTTACAGCAGCTGTTTCATTTTTATCATTAAGCCCTGTTGAAGTTCCATGAGCATTTATATAGTCAACTTCTGAAAGTTCGATTCCTGCTTCTTGTACTGCCATTTTAAATGCTCTTACAGCACCGTCTACTGCTGGAGCTGTAATATGATGTGCATCACAAGTTTCTCCATATCCAACTACTTCTGCATATATTTTTGCATTTCTTGCAAGAGCGTGTTCTAATTCTTCAAGAACAAGAACTCCTGCTCCCTCTCCCATTACAAATCCATCTCTGTCTATTGTAAATGGTCTTGAAGCTGTGTTTGGATCTGGATTAGTTGAAAGAGCCTTCATGTTTGCAAAACTGTTTATTGCAAATTTTGTAATACAAGCTTCAGTTCCTCCAGCAAACATCACATCTGCTTTTCCTAATCTTATTGTTTCAAAAGCATCTCCTATTGAATGAGTTCCTGCTGCACAAGCTGTTACTATTGATTTGTTAGGCCCTTTTGCTCCAAGATATATCCCCACATTTCCTGATGCCATATTAGCTATCATTCCTGGAATTGTAAAAGGAGAAAGTCTTTTAGGTCCTTTTGTTAAAAGAGTTTCATGTTGAGCTTCAAATATCTCCATTCCTCCGATTCCTGAAGAAACAATTACTCCAACTCTTTCTGCATTATTTTCATCTATTGTAAATCCAGAATCTTCAAGAGCCATTTTAGCAGCTCCTATTGCAAATTGAGTATTTCTTGCAAGTTTTTTTATCTCTTTTTTCTCTATTCCGAATGTTTCAGGATTAAAATCTCTTACTTCTCCGGCTACTTTTACAGGAGTATCTTCTGTATCAAAAGCTTCTATTGTTTTTATTCCTGTTCTGCCTTCGATAATTCCTGCCCAAGACTTTTCAAGTCCTGTTCCTAAAGCTGTTATAAGACCAAGTCCAGTTACAACAACTCTTCTCATTTTATCACCTCTCTTGTTGTTTGAAAATATATGTATCTTCAATACTCTTTAATATCTGTTTATAAAAATTAAAGGGGATATTACTGTATCCCCTTTAGTGTCTTTATACTACTTGTTTTCTTCTATGTAGTCTATTACATCTTGTACAGTTTTGATTTTTTCTGCATCTGTATCAGGAATTTCAACATCGAATTCTTCTTCAAATGCCATGATTAATTCTACTGTATCTAATGAATCTGCTCCTAAATCATCTACGAAGTTTGCTTCTGGAGTTACTTGTTCAGCGTCCACTCCTAATTGTTCAACTACTATTTCTCTTATTTTATCTAGCATATTCTCCTCCTCAGTTTCTTTTTAATTTTTTTTATTTTCACTATAATATTATCAAATTTAATTATAGTTTTCAACTTTTTTCCACTATTCTGTTTAACTTTTATATTATAGGTTTTCAATGTCAGTTAAACTGTTTATATTAATTACCTTTATTTCCTTATCTATTTTTTTAATAAGTCCTGCTAAAACTTTTCCTGGCCCTATTTCATAGATTGTATCTACACCATTATCTTTTAATTTTTTTACTGTATCTACCCATTTAACAGGTCCAAAGCTTTGAGCATAAATTTCTGCTTTTATCTCTTCAGGTGTTGATATAAATTCAGCTGTTGTATTTGCAACAAGTTTTGCTGTTCCCTCTCTGAAATCATATTTTTCAGCTTCGTCTCTTAATTTTTCACCTGCAGGTTTCATAAGAGATGAATGGAAAGGCCCTGATACAGCAAGTGCCATTGCTCTTTTTGCTCCAGCTTCTTTTAAAGCTGCACAAGCTCTTTCAATAGCATCTTTTTCTCCTGCTATAACTGTTTGTTTAGGTTCATTAAAGTTTACTGCCTCAACTGTTCCCTCAACTGTTTTTAAAACCTCTTCTATCTTATCTGCATCCATTCCAAGAACAGCTGCCATTCCTCCATTTACAGCCTCTGCTATTTCATTCATTGTTTCTCCACGAAAAGCTGTAAGTTTTACTGCATCAGAAAGAGTTAAAAATCCTCCTGAACCAAAAGCAGCATATTCTCCAACAGAGTGTCCTGCTACAAAATCAGGTATTATCCCTTTTTCTCTTACAAGTTTTTCAAGTACAAGGCTCATTGCTACTATTGCAGGTTGAGTATATTTAGTTTTTTTCAAAAGCTCTTCAGGACCTTCAAACATAGCTGTTTTTAAATCAAAAGAAAGACTTGAGAAAATTTTATCAAATTCTTCTCTTGCTTTTTCATTATTTTCATATATATCTTTTCCCATTCCCACAAACTGTGCTCCTTGTCCGGGAAAAACAAAAGCTGTTTTGCTCATCAAAACTCCTCCTCAAAACAAAAGTTTTTATATTACATCTGTAATTTTATCATAACTACATTTTTTATGTCAATATTTATTATCTATTCCACTTCAAAATTACAGAACCATAAGTAAGTCCTGCTCCAAATCCTGTAAGAGCTATCAGATCTCCTTTTTTAATTTTTCCCTCTTCAACTGCTTCTCCAAGTGCAAGTCCCACAGAGGCAGCAGAAGTATTTCCATATTTTTGAAGATTTATATAAAATTTCTCC
The DNA here is from genome assembly GCA_019416865.1 of Fusobacterium sp. Taxonomy (GTDB): domain Bacteria; phylum Fusobacteriota; class Fusobacteriia; order Fusobacteriales; family Fusobacteriaceae; genus Fusobacterium_B. The sequence continues at coordinate 11,805 of DXWL01000018.1, read as the reverse complement.
ATTGGAAGTTTAAGTCTTTTTGCTGCTGACTCAATTATTCTGAAGTTTGCCTGATGAGGAACTACCATTGCAAGATCTTCTGCCTTTATTCCAGCTTCTTCTAAAGCTTTGTTTGTGGCTTTTGGAAGAGCCTTTACAGCAAATTTAAATACTTCCTGTCCATTCATTTTTAGATACACATCTCCGTTATCTATTGCTTCGTGAGTAACAGGGTGCATTGTTCCACCTACTGTTATTCTAAGTGTATCATCAAGAACTCCTTCTGTTCCAAGGAAAGAAGATATTATTCCATATCCCTCTTCCACTTCTTTCAGAACTGCTGCTGCCGCTCCATCTCCAAAAAGTATAGCAGTATTTCTGTCTTTCATATTAAGAAGTCTTGATACTGATTCTGCTGCTATTACAAGAATATTTTTATACATTCCTGATTGTATCATTGATTTTCCAACTGTAAGAGCATATATAAATCCACTACATGCTGCACTTAAGTCAAAAGCTGCTGCATTATCTGCTCCTAGTTTTGCCTGTACAAGAGACGATGCATTCTGTGCTCTGTAATCAGGTGTGCAAGTAGCAAGGATTATAAGTTCTATATCCTCTGCCTTCATTCCTGCATCAGCAAGAGCTTTTTTAGCAGCTTCAACTGCTAAATCAGATGTCCCTTGCCCCTCAACAGCATATCTTCTCTCCTGTATTCCTGTTCTTGTTCTTATCCATTCATCTGATGTATCAACCAGTTTTTCCCAATCGGCATTAGTCATCACTTTTTCAGGTACATAAATTCCTAATCCAACTATTCCAACGCTTTTTAACACTATTCTTCCTCCTGTACGCCTATCATCTCTTTTAATTTTTCTACAAATCTGTTTTCTGCAAATTCATTTGCTACTCTTATGGCATTTTTTATACCCATTGCATCTGAATTTCCATGAGCTTTAATAGAAACTCCATTAAGCCCTAAGAATAAAGCTCCTCCATATTCTGATGAATCCATTCTTTTTTTCAGTTTTTTTAGAACCGGCATCATAAAAAATATTCCTATTTTAGCAAGAAAACTGTCTTTTATCTCTTCTTTTAAACATTCAAAAATATATTTTGCCACACCTTCACTTGTTTTTAGTACCATATTTCCTGTAAATCCGTCAGTAACAACAACATCAACCTTTCCTGACATCATGTCCCTGCTCTCGATGTTTCCTGCAAAATTTATATTTTTACTTTCTTTTAAAAGATTATAAGCCTCTCTTGTAAGTTCGTTCCCTTTTCCCTCTTCACTTCCTATATTAAGAAGTGCTACTGTAGGATTTTCTCTGTGAAGTATCTCCTCTGCAAATTTACAACCTATAACTGCAAATTGATTTATAAATTCAGGTTTTGTATCTGCATTAGCTCCCACATCCATAAGAACAACATTTTTCCCCTTAGCTGGAAATACTGTGGCTATAGCAGGTCTTAACACCCCTTTTATTCTTCTTAGCTTCAACTGACTAGCAGAGATTAAAGCTCCTGTGTTTCCTGCAGAAACAAAAGCATCTCCGTCACCATTTTTTACTAAATCAAGAGCCACATTCATAGATGAGTTTTTCTTTTTTCTTACAGCTGAAACAGGTTCATCTGTCATTTCTATAACCTCATCTGCATTTACAATACTAAGACGATTTTGCTCATATTTGTATTTTGAAAAAGCATCTTTTAAAACTTCTTCTTTTCCTACAACAGTTATATTTATCTGAGGCATCTCTTCAAGAGCTAAGATTATTCCTTTGGCTACTTCTTTAGGCCCTCTGTCTCCCCCCATGCCGTCAACAACTATTCTCATTTTACTTTTCACTCCTAAAATTCTAATACACAAATTTTTTTTAATTATACCACAATTCTCAGCTAATATGTATAATTTATATTTTAATTTCTCCTCAGTTCAAATATTTTCATAAAAAAAATCCCGCAAAATTTTGCGGGAATCATATTTTTAGTGGCGCACTTGAGAGGAATCGAACCCCCAACACCCTGATCCGTAGTCAAGTGCTCTATCCAATTGAGCTACAAGTGCATTTAGCTATAAAAAAAAGGTAGAATCCATCTACCTTTGAATTGTCAGTCTGGCGGTGAAGGAGAGATTTGAACTCTCGGTACCGGTTTAATCGGTACTCTCCCTTAGCAGGGGAGTGCATTAGGCCACTCTGCCACTTCACCACTGGCGGAGAGTTAGAGACTCGAACTCTAAAGCCTTACGGCGTCGGTTTTCAAGACCGATTCCTTACCAATTAGGATAACTCTCCACTTCAATAAGTTTATCATAACTACTTTTTTTTGTCAACATTTTATCTCGATTTTTTTTATTTTTATTTTTTGTTCTTTATTTTTCAATGCTTATTTCATAAAATTTATTTCATTTTACAAATTACAAAAAATAAAAAAAGCAAGATTAAATTTATAAACTTGCTTTTTTTATTTCGACTAAAATTACTCAGCGTCAGCTGTTTTTAGTACTTGTTTTCCGTTGTAATCTCCACACTCTAAACAAACTCTATGAGGTCTTTTTGTAGCTCCACATTTTTCACAAGTGATTAATGTAGAAGCTGCTAATCCATGGTGAGATCTTCTCATATTTTTTTTAGCTTTTGAAGTCTTTTTCTTAGGTACTGCCATCTTAGTTTCCCCTCCTCACAAATCTTATTTTAATTTTTTATTTTTATATCTAACAACTGTGCCCATCTACTATCCATTCCGTCGTTACTGTATTTCTGTAAATAAGAATCATCTTTACATTCAGGAACGCAGGTAGGATACTGCGGCATTTCTAAAAACATCTCTTCTCTTACAAGCTCTGTTATATCTATTTCGCCGTTGACAGCTTCAAAGTAATCTTCCTCTGTCATCTCAGCTGCCTTTGAAAGTGTTTCAAGATATTTTTCATAATCCTGAGAGTCTAAAAATTTTCCATAAAAACTTTTTTCTCCCAAATCTACTGTAATATCTTCCAAACATCTTACACACTGTGTCTTTATTCTGGCTGAATATTTTCCCTCTATACAGTATTCATTATTTATTTTGTGAACATGACCGTCCACATGAAGTTCTCCGTCTAACTCGACACCTTCTAAGCTGGAAACCGAAAAATTAAATTTCTTATTAATATCTCTGTCGATATCTGCCAATTTAATTTTCATAGATAGCCCCCTCATGTTATAATACCAAGATATTTTACACGGTTTATCTTATCTTGTCAAGTAATATTTATCACTATTATTAAATATGAAGATTTTATACATTGAAAAGGAATTCCATAAGATCTCCGTCCTGAACGACATAATCTTTTCCTTCCACTCTCATTACCCCAGCTTCTTGAGTTCCTTTCCATCCTGAATATTTTATGAAGTCATCATAACTTGCAACTTTTGCTCTTATAAATCCTCTTTCAAAATCTGTATGGATTACTCCAGCTGCTTTTGGAGCTGTATCTCCTATATTTATTGTCCAAGCTCTTACCTCTTTTACTCCAGCTGTAAAATATGTTTGAAGTCCAAGAAGTTTAAATCCAGCTCTTATAAGTCTGTTAAGTCCTGCTTCCTCTACACCAAGACTCTCTAAAAATTCTGCTTTATCTGCTTCATCCATCTCTTGAAGCTCCTCTTCCACTTTTGCAGAAACTATTACAACTTCTGATCCAATTTTTTCAACATATTCTCTTACCTGCTCAACATAAGCATTTCCTTCTGCCAAATCATCTTCTGATACATTTGTAACAAATATCATAGGTTTTATTGTAAGAAGCTGATAAACTTTTATTATATCCTTTTCTTCATCTGTAAGATCTAAAGTTTTTAAAAGTTTTTCTTCATTTAAATGAGCCTGACATTTTTCAAGAATAGGTACAAGTTTCATTACATCTTTATTTTTTGTTACTAAAAGTTTTTTATTTTTTTCAAGAGCTTTTTCTATTGTTTCCATATCTGCTAAAATAAGCTCTCCGTTTATTACATTAATATCTCTTATAGGATCTACTCCACCACTTACATGGACAACATTTTCATCATCAAAGCATCTTACAACCTGACATATTGCTGCTGTTCCTCTTATATTTGAAAGAAATTTATTTCCAAGCCCCTCACCTTTTGATGCTCCTGCAACAAGTCCAGCTATATCCACAAATTCAACTGTAGCATTTACAACTCTTTGAGGATTTATTATTTTAGCAAGTTCTTCCATTCTTTTATCAGGAACTGTTACCATTCCCACATTTGGTTCTATTGTACAGAATGGGTAGTTTGCAGCTTCTGCAGCCCCAGCCTTTGTTATAGCATTAAACAGAGTCGACTTTCCTACATTTGGAAGTCCCACTATTCCAATTCCAATCATTTATATGCCTCCTGAATTTTATTTTACTCTAAATTTTAACATATTTGATACTTTTTTTCAATTTTTTAGAAAATAAGTGAACCAACAAGCCCAAAAACTATTAATGGGATATTATAATGTAAAAATGTCGGTACACAAGTATCCCAAATATGCTCATGCTGCCCATCTGCATTAAGTCCAGCTGTAGGTCCTAAAGTTGAATCTGAAGCTGGAGAACCTGCATCTCCCAAAGCTCCTGCAGCAGCTACAAGTATTGCAGTTCCTGCTGGAGAAAATCCAAGACTCAAAGCAAGAGGACAGTATATTACAGCAAGAATAGGAATTGTTCCAAAAGAAGTCCCTATTCCCAAAGTAACAAAAAGTCCTACAAGAAGCATTATAAATGCTCCAAGAATTTTATTTGTACCAATTATTGAGATTACTCCCTGAACAAGTTCAGGTACAGCTCCTGTTTCTCTTATAACATTTCCATACCCTGCTGCTACAAGCATAACAAAGGCGATAAATCCCATAAGATGAAGTCCTCCGTCAAGAGTTTCATCAATATGCTTCCATGGAATAACATTTGTTACAGCCATAAAAATAAGTGCTGATAACGCTCCCAAAGGAAGAGAACCTGTTTTAAGCTGAACTGCAAAAGCAATCACAGCACCTATCATTGCAAAAAAATGTTTCTTTTCAAAAATAATATTTTCTTCTGAAATTTTATCATTATCATTCATTTTATATTCTCTTGGTTTTCTGTAACTAAAAAATACAGCTGTAAGAAGTCCTGTAAACATTCCTGCTCCAAGAAGCCAGTTTACAGATGTTACTCCTTCCAAAGTCATCGGAACATTATTTGCATTTAACTGATCCTTTACTATTGTCTGAAATATAAGTCCAAATCCAACAGGAAGAACTATATATGGTGCCTTAAGTCCAAAAGTTAAGGCACAGGCAACAGCTCTTCTGTCAATTTTAAGTCTGTTCATAAGAGCCAAAAGAGGCGGAATAAGTATTGGTATAAAAGCTATATGTACAGGAATAAGGTTTTGTGATGAACAAGCTATTAAAGTCAAAATAAATATAAGCAGATATTTTTTGTTTTTTACAACCTTTGATATCTTAGCAGCTATTATCCCTGCAAGTCCTGAATTATTTATTGCTACTGCAAGAGTTCCAAGAAGAATGTAGCTTAAAGCTGTTTCAGAGTTTCCTCCCATTCCTCCTATAAGTATACTCATTGTTTCTGCCATTCCCATTCCAGCAGCTGCTCCTGCTACAAGAGCTGAAATAAGAATAGCTATAATAACATTTAATTTTAAAAGACACAGTATCATCATCACTGTTACTGATAAAATTACTGGATTAAAAATCATAATCTCCTATCCTCCCAAAAAATTATTCAAATTTAACAAATCCTTTTAATTCTATCACTAATTCACTATAAAAATCAACTGATAAAACATTATATCCATCAAATAGAAAGTTGTGGTATAATAAATAAGAAATAAATATGAGGTGAAATAATTATGAAATTAGCAGATTCTCACTGCCACGTTAATGACAGCAAATTTAACGAGGACAGAGAGGAAGTTTTTAAAAGAGCTGAAAAAGAGCTTGAATTTATAGTAAATATAGGAAATGATCTCCCTACATCTGAAGAAAGTGTTGCATACAGTAAAAAATATCCCTTTGTTTATGCTGTAGTAGGAGTACACCCAACTGATATTTCAACATATTCTGATGAAGTGGAGAAAAAAATAGAGAAACTTTCATATTATAAAAAAGTAGTAGCAATAGGAGAAATAGGTCTTGACTACTACTGGATGGAAGATGAAAAAGAGGTTCAGAAAACAGGATTTATAAGACAGATGAAACTGGCACAAAAATTGGGAAAACCTGTAGTTATCCATTCAAGAGATGCCATGGAAGATACAATAAATATTCTTAAGGAATTTCCTGATGTAAAAGGTGTTTTCCACTGCTATCCAGGATCTTTTGAAAGTGCAATGAATGTCCCTGAAGGTTATGTTTTTGGAATAGGAGGAGTTCTTACATTTAAAAATGCAAGAAAAACTGTAGAGTTTATTGAAAAAATAGATCTTTCCAGAATCGTTATCGAAACAGATTCTCCTTATCTTACCCCCATTCCTTACAGAGGAAAAAGAAACGAACCTATATATGTAAAATATGTGGCTGAAAAAATTGCAGAGATAAAAAATATCCCTGTTGAAGAGGTAATTAGAATCACAACTGAAAATACAAAAAGAATATATAATATAAAATAGGAAGTATTATGGAGTTTTTGGGTATAGGAAATGATATCATCGAGATAAAAAGAATAGAAAAAGCTGTTTCAAAAGAAAGTTTTGTGAAAAAAGTTTATACTGAAAAAGAGATTGAGTACATAATTTCAAAAGGAAACAGAGCTGAATCATATGCAGGAAAATTTTCTGCAAAGGAAGCTGTTTCAAAAGCTTTGGGAACAGGAGTAAGAGGATTTTCTCCAAATGACATTGAAATTTTAAACAATGAACTTGGAAAACCTTATGTAGTTTTTAGAAATAATATAAAAGACTTTAATAATAAATATTTTGTGGAGATATCTATTTCCCATTGCAGAGAGTATGCTGTTTCTACAGCAATAATTTTTAAAAAATCGGAGAGTTAGTATGGATATTTTAGAGCTTAAAAGAGAATTCCAGGGATACAAAGAAAAATTGGAAGGAATAAAGCAGACTGTCAAACTAGAAGAGAGAGAAAAGACAGTCAGAGAACTGGAACAAAAAACAACTGAAGAGGGATTCTGGAATGATAAAAGAGAAAGTCAGTCTGTAATAAAAAAAATAAATGAAAATAAAGATTTAATAAATGAATATAAAACTATTGAAGAGATGTACCATGATGAAGAAGTTCTTATTGAATTTTTAGATATGGGAGAGGAAGATTTTGCTCAAGAGCTTGAGGAGAAACACAAAAAACTTTCTCATGAGATAGATACACTTGATGTTAAACTTCTTCTTGACGGAAAATATGACGGAAATAATGCTATCATAACAATTCACTCTGGGGCTGGAGGAACAGAAGCTTGTGATTGGGTAGATATGCTTTACAGAATGTACAGCAGATGGTTTGCACAAAAAGGATACAAAGTCAGTCAGCTTGATTTTATGCCAGGAGATTCTGTAGGAATAAAATCTATTACTCTGCTTGTAGAAGGAGTATATGCCTACGGATATCTTAAGGCTGAAAAAGGAGTCCACAGACTTGTAAGAATTTCACCTTTTGATGCCAACAAAAAAAGACACACTTCTTTTGCTTCCGTAGATGTTCTTCCTGAAGTAGATGATACTGTGGAAGTTGAAATAAATCCTGCTGATTTAAGAATTGATACCTATAGAGCTGGAGGGGCTGGGGGACAACATGTTAATATGACTGATTCTGCTGTAAGAATAACTCATATTCCTACAGGAATTGTTACTACCTGCCAACAAGAGCGTTCACAGCTTATGAACAGAGAAAAGGCTATGAAAGTATTACAGGCAAAACTTCTTGATCTTGAAATTAAGAAAAAAGAGGAAGAGATGAAAAAACTTCAAGGAGAACAAACTGATATAGGTTGGGGAAATCAAATAAGATCATATGTATTCCAACCTTATACAATGGTAAAAGATCACAGAACAGCTTGTGAATCAGGAAATATCAAAGCTGTTATGGACGGGGATATAGATGATTTTGTCAATGCTTATTTAAGATGGATAAAAAACAAATAGTCCCTTTAAAATTTATATGAAATATGATAAAATCTACAGTATATATAATCAAAAGTATTGGGGGTTAACACACATGGAAAGAAAAGTAAGAACAAGGGTTGCTCCATCTCCTACAGGAGATCCTCATGTTGGAACAGCTTATATTGCAATGTTCAATATAGCTTTTGCTCACATTCACAATGGAGAATTCATTTTAAGAATAGAGGACACTGACCAGAACAGATACACTGAAGGATCTGAACAAATGATTTTTGATGCTTTAGGATGGCTTGGATTAAACTGGGCAGAAGGGCCTGATATCGGAGGACCTTGCGGACCATACAGACAATCAGAAAGATTTGGAATATATGGAGATTATGCTAAACAGCTTGTTGAGAAGGGAGAAGCTTACTACTGCTTCTGTACTCCTGAAAGACTTGACAATCTAAGAGAAAGACAAAAAGCTATGAAAAAAGCTCCTGGATATGACGGACACTGCAGAAGTCTTACAAAAGAAGAGATTGAAGCTAAACTTGCAGCAGGAGAACCTTATGTAATAAGACTTAAAATGCCTTATGAAGGTGAAACTGTTATCCACGACAGATTAAGAGGAGATATTGTTTTTGAAAACAGTAAAATAGATGACCAAGTATTATTAAAAGCTGATGGTTTCCCTACATATCACCTTGCAAATGTTGTTGACGATCACTTAATGGGAATCACTCATGTTATAAGAGCAGAAGAATGGATATCTTCTACTCCTAAACATATCCAATTATACAAAGCATTTGGTTGGGAACAACCTGAGTTTATCCATATGCCTCTTTTAAGAAACAGTGACAGAACAAAAATCTCTAAAAGAAAAAATCCTGTTTCATTAAACTGGTATAAAGATAATGGATATTTAAAAGAAGGACTTTTAAACTTCCTTGGACTTATGGCTTACTCTTTCAAAGATGGAAAAGAGATATTCAGCCTACAAGAGTTTAAAGATACTTTCAATATAGACAATGTTTCTCTTGGAGGACCTGTATTCGACCTTGTAAAACTAGGATGGATAAACAATCAACATATGAGATTAAAAGATCTTAAAGAACTTACTGAACTTGCTATTCCATTCTTCAGAGCAAAAGGATTTGTAGGAGAGGAAGTTTCTGAAAAAGAAAGACACGCTCTTGAAAGAATAGTTGAAATCTTAAGAGAACATGCTCACACTTTAAAAGAACTTGCTGATGAATCAGAAGTATACTTTAAAGATGAATATACTCTTCCTGAAATTACAGAAGATATGGATAAAAAAGAAAGAAAAGGAATTGAAAGATTATATAACGGTATTCAAGATGAAACTGGAAAAGCTTCTATAAGATTATTCCTGAAAAAAATCGAAGAGTATCCAACAGAAGATATAGAACTTGAAGATGCTAAAAAACTTCTTACTGATACACTTGAAGAAATCGGAGAAGGACCTGCAAAAGTATATATGCCTCTAAGAGCAGTACTTACAGGACTTCCAAAAGGAGCTGACCTTTACAATCTAATTTCTATAATAGGAAAAGAAAGAACTATAAACAGAATGAAGAGAATGATGGCTCTTTACAATATCTAATTTTAAATAAAAATTAAGATGCTCCCGGCTGAGAAATTAAATTTTAATGCCGGGGGTTTTTACTAAATTCACCAATCTAATTAAGGAGAGATTATTATGACTGACAGCAGAGAGTTTTTCAAGAAAGCATTTCCTTTCTGGGAAAAAATATCAGAAGATGAGAGAAAAATCATTCTTACAGGAAGCTCTCTTATAAAATATAAAAATGGGCAAAATATACATGATTCTACAGAATGTACAGGAGTGCTTGTAGTAAAAACAGGACAGTTGAGGGTATATATGGTTTCTCCTGAAGGAAAAGAGATTACTCTTTATAAACTAAATCCTTATGATGTATGTATGCTTTCAGCAGCATGTATTTTAAATAATATTCGTTTTGAAGTGATGGTAGATGCAGAAAAAGAGAGTGAAGTTTATCTAATAAATCCATATAAATATAAAGAGCTTAAAGATAAAAATATAATTGTGGAACAATTTACAAACAGTGTGATAAACAGCAGTTTTTCAGAAGCTATGTGGATAATGGAACAGATTGTTTTTATGAGTTTTGACAAAAGACTGGCTATTTTCCTTCTTGAACAGTCAGATTCTGTTAAAAGCGATACTCTTGTCCTTACCCATGACTATATTGCTAAAAATATGGGAACTGCCAGAGAGGTTGTTTCCAGAATGCTGAAATATTTTCAAACAGAAGGAATGGTTTCTCTTTCAAGGGGGACTATTGTTTTAATTGATAAAGTCAAACTTAGAAAATTATTATAGTTTATAAAGGAAACAGCAGAGAGGGGGGCTCTCTGCTGCTTTTATTTTTAATCTGTTTTATAATTTTTAGTATACTCAAAAACATATTGAGTAAAAAATCCTACTCCATATTTTAAAGCATCTTCATCCATATCAAATTTAGAATTATGATGTGGTTCAATTATCCCTTTTTCTTCATTTCTACATCCAATAAAAGCAAAACATCCTGGTTTTTTAGCTAACATTTTAGCAAAATCTTCTCCACCCATACCTGCTGGATATGAAATTAAAGTTTCTTCTCCATAAAGAGTTTTTATTGCTTGACTAGCTATTTCACTAGAATATTTATCATTAATTGTTGCAGGTGTTCCATAATGAAATTTAAATTCATAATCTGCTCTATATGAATGTGTTATATCAGCAATAATTCTTTCCATTTTTTTAGGAAGAATATTTCTCACATCATTGCTGAATGATCTGACTGTTCCTGAAAGTCTAGCTTCGCTGGGAATAATATTAAAACTACTTCCAGAATTGAAAGAACAAACACTTAAAACAACTGGGTCGATTGGTCTTATTTCTCTACTTACAATACTTTGAAGAGTATTTACAAGTATACATCCACAAATAATAGGATCTACACATTGATCTGGCATTGCTCCATGTCCACCTTTACCCTTTATTATTATATCGTAAGTATCAGCCGAAGCAAGTCTTGGACCTGCTTCTACTGAAATTTTTCCTGTTGGAATAGAACTCCATATATGAGCTCCTATAATATTATCTATTTGTTCAAATTCTTCACATTCAGACATATATTTTGCTCCAGAATTTTCAATAAATTCTTCTGCTGGTTGGAAGAATAATCTTACTTCTCCTTCTAAAAGGTTTTCAAATTTTTTCAAAATTTTTGCTGTTCCCAACAGCATAGCAATATGACCATCATGTCCACAAGCATGCATTACATTTTTATTCTTAGATGAAAATTTTAAATTTGCTGTTTCACAAATTGGAAGAGCATCTATATCCGCTCTGATTCCTATTATAGGCTTTTTACCTTTATTCCCTAAAAATCCAATTACACCTGTTTTACATGATTTTATATATTCAATTCCCATATTTTCTAATTCTTCACAAATTTTTTTCTGTGTGTTATATTCTTTCCAACTTTCTTCTGGATTTTCATGAAAATATCTACGCATCTCTATGATATATTTTTCTATCTCGAATATTTCTTGTTTTATATTCAAAATTTCCTCCTAAATAATAAATTTATTTTTAACTTTAAAATACTATTTATTATTTAACATTATATCTAAAATTACTTCGTCAGTAACTTTCATTCCGTCTTGTCCTAATACT
>DXWL01000017.1 GCA_019416865.1 Fusobacterium sp. | reverse complement strand
CCATAAAAAAACTACACCCTCCATCTTAGTTGTCTAAGATTTTGGGTGCAGTACAGAGCAAGAAGTACCTCTTCAATCTTTTCATTTTTAATAATCATTTCAAGACTATCTTTGTTTCCTAAAACTTTAATATTATAGATTTCACTTCCAATTTTTTTCTCATCATCATCTATAAAACCAATAAGCTCATATGGAAAATATGGATTAGTCATAGATTCTCTTGCGAGAATCGCTCCGGCTTCCCCCGCTCCATAAATTAAAGTTCTTTTAATCTCTTTTACATTTTTGTGTGGTCTTCCATAATATCTTTTAAGTCTGAAAACATATCTTCCAAGAAGCTGCATAGATACTGAAAGAATAAGAACCATTACAAGAGTAGTATCTGGAAAGCTATAGTTATTAGATATATACATAAAGATAGTGAAAACAACTGCAGTTCCTAAGTTCAAAATTAAAATATTTAAAACATCAAGGATATTTGTATAGCTCCAGCTCTTTTCACTCATATTTTTATATACATACCCTACAAGAAAGATTCCAAGATATGTGATTATATATTCAATTTTTAAATGATTCTGCCACCCAAAAGAAAACTTAAGGATAAATGCTCCAATAATACCTGCAACAACACTTAAAGAATCTATAAGAAACTTAACAATATTTCTTTCATTAAAGAGTTTCGCTGCATATCTGTTATCTTTTCCATAAGAGAGTTTTTTCATAACCCTGTATAGAACCATTTGGCATACAGAAAAAACTAGAAATACAGTAAATATGGAGATATTTTTATAGAAAAAAAGAAATATCATAAAGATGATGATATTTACAAAGATAGGATTTTGTTTAGATTTTCTTTCAAACTGAAGATTGTCAGTAGAATAGTAAAAAAAGATTAAAATTGCAAAAAGACCATAAACAGCAGTATTAACACTGAATCCAGTGATTTTAAACATTATTTGATATATCACGAATAATAAAATTGTATAGATAAATGCTAATCTGTTCATCTGTCCTTCTCCCTAAAAAATCTTAATTATAATTCCTCTTCTAAATTTATACTCTGTTTAAATTTTACATACTTTCTTGGTTTTGCATGGATTATCTCCCCATTCCCTCTTGGATCAACAACCATTCTTTCCTTAGTTTCTTTTACTTCAAAAGTTCCAAAGCCTCTGAAAACTATTTTTGGATATAAGGTTAATGCCTCTTTCATCATCTCAATAAATCTGTCTACCTCTTCAGAAGCTTGAGAAAAATCCTCTATCTTATTACATTCAGCATAAAATTCCACAAACTCTTTTTTTCTCATTACTCCTCCTCCAAACATAGAGAATCCTGCAAATTTTTACTGATTTTAAATTTTATATATTTTCTTGGTTTAGCATGAATAATATTTGCAGAATCTTTTGGGTCAACAATCATTCTCTCTGTTGTTTCTTTCACTTCAAAGACACCAAAACCTCTGAAAACTATTCTTTCATTCTCTTTAAGAGCAGCTTTCAAAGTATTTATAAATCTATCCAGTTTTTCTTCTGCCAAATCAAAATCTTTTATTTTATTAAATTCTGAATAAAACATAACCAAATCTTGTTTTGTTGTCATAATAGAATTTCCCTCTGTTTTCAGTTTTTAAGGCTGTTTCTGAAAATAAAAAAAGTGTATAAATGTTTATAATCATTTCAACGCAAATCAGGAGTAGCTAATATTCCTGATTTTTTTATATTTATATCTAAAAAATCATATTTTTTCAATATATTACTTTTAAATTTTAAGTGTATAAGTGCTTATAATTAATTATACACTACATTTATATCTGTTAAAATCTATTATATCACAATTTTTAAAAAATTAAATACTTTTTTTCTAAAAATACCTGATTTTTTCTAAAATTGTCTTATAATAAATTTTCTTACTACTAATATATCACATTTTTCCTGTTTTTTCCATTCTTAATAGAATAAATTTTTTCAAATTAAAAACAACTGTGCAGTTTACAAAAATATAAACACACAGTTGTTTTCTATAATTTTATTAATTTTGTGTCAGAAGATTTTTCTTAGCAACAGAAAGCATAAGTTTAATTCTATTGATTTGGTTTACTTCTGAATAAGCTGGATCATAGTCAATTGAAACGATATTTGAATGAGAATATTCCTCCTTCAATCTTTTTATCATTCCTTTTCCTGTAATATGGTTTGGCAGACAACCAAATGGCTGAACACAAACAATATTAGGCACTCCATGTTCAATAAGCTCAATCATCTCTCCCAATAAAAACCAACCTTCACCAGACTGATGTCCTATTGAAATATATTTAGAAGTTTTCTTTGCAATATTTCCAATAAAATCTTCCTCTCTAAATCTTTTGCATTTTCTTAAGGCTCTGTTTACAAATCCTGTATAGAAGCCTGTTACTGCAAGGGCAGCCTTAGTTCCCAAAGAGGCAAATTTTCCATGGAACCTCTCTTGTAAAAACTCTTCACTGTAAATACAATAATTGATAAAACTCATAAGACTTGATGTACGAGCCTCTCCCCCTTCGCTTTCAATGAAATCCACAAGGTGATTGTTTGCAAAAGGACTGAATTTTACAAGTATCTCTCCAACAACACCTACTCTTACTTTCTCCTCTGCTGTAACAGCTATCTCTGAAAATTCCTTTACAATATTATTAAGATTTTTTCTGAACTGTAAAAGTTTTCCATTTCTTATATTTTCTCTTACAGCTTCATACCATTTTTCATAAACCTTGTTTGTCATACCTTTTATTTTTTCATAAGGTCTTATATGGTAAAGAAGTTTCATAAGGATATCCCCATAAGATACAGCAATCAAAGTTTTATGAGCAAGTTTCCATGTGATTTTAAATCCTTCTTGAGCTTCATAACCTTTTGAGTTCAGAGAAAGCACAGGCACATTGGCAAATCCGCTGTCCCTTAAAGCTTTCTTAAGGAATCCAATATAGTTTGTAGCACGACAGCTTCCCCCTGTTTGAGATATCATAACTGCTGTTTTGTGGATATCATATTTTCCAGACTTAAGAGCAGAAATAAGTTCTCCGATAACAAGGATTGACGGATAACAAGCATCGTTATTTACAAACTGAAGTCCTGCATTAAGAGCCTCTTTTGTTTCCTCAAGAATTTCAAGTTTATATCCCTCTGCTGAAAAGGCATCTTTTAAAAGTCCAAAATGGATAGGGGACATCTGTGGAGCAAGAATTGTATATTCCTCTTTCATCTTTTGAGTAAACTTATTTTTTCTGTATTCAATTTTATTTTTTACAATTTTTTTAACAGCTTTTTTCTTATCTTGAAGGGCTGCAAGTAAGCTTCTTATTCTTATTTTTACAGCTCCCATGTTGCTAACTTCATCAATTTTCAGAAGTGTGTGAACTTTTCCATAGTTTGAAAGTATCTCTTCCACTTGGTCTGTTGTTACTGCATCAAGTCCACAGCTGAAACTGTTAAGCTCTACAAGCTCAAGATTTGGGTGTTTTCCTACAAATGTTGCAGCTCTGTAAAGTCTTGAATGGTATGTCCACTGGTCAATTACTCTTAGTCCATCTTCAAGAGAAGTAAGACTTGCAACGGCGTCCCCAGTAAGTACAGCAATACCAAATGAGTTTATTATATTTGGAATTCCGTGATGAATCTCTTTATCGTTGTGGTATGGTCTTCCACAAAGAACAATACCTGTTTTTCCTGTTTTTTCAAGCCAAGCCATAACCTCTTTAGCTTTGTTCTGCATATCTCTTCTGAAATTATATCTCTCTTCCCAAGCAGCATCAACAGCAGCTTGAGCTTCATTTTTGCTTACGCCATATTTTTGAAATTCTTCAAACACTGTTTTGTAAAGAACTTCTTTATCAGCCATAGAGAAAAATGGAATCATCATATCAATATGTTTCTCTTTTAAAATATCCAAATTATTTTTGATAACTTCTGGGTAAGAGATAACAATAGGACAGTTAAATTGATTTTGTGCTTTTTTATCCTCTTTTTCTTCAAATATTACACATGGATAGAAAATAGTTTTTATTCCCTTTTCTATCAGATTAATAATATGTCCATGTACCATTTTTGCCGGATAACAGATAGAGTCTGAAGATATAGTATCCATCCCTTTTTCGTATAATTTTTTAGATGAATCATCAGATATTATAACTCTGAATCCCAGTTTTGTAAGAAGAGTAAACCAGAATGGGTAAGAGTCATAGATATTTAAAACTCTTGGTATACCAATCTCCCCTCTTGGTGCTTGTCCCGGCTCAAGAGGTATGTAATTGAATAATCTGTTATATTTATATTCAAACATATTCGGAGCTTTTTCTTTTTTCATATTTCCCAAAGGTCTTTCACATCTGTTTCCTGAAATAAATCTCTCTCCATTTTTAAATTTATGGATTGTAAGAAGGCAGTTATTTCCACAGATACCACATCTTGTAAGATTTGTGTCAGCTGTGAAACCGTTTAAATCTTGAAGAGTAAGAAGAGAAGATTTTTGCAGTTCATGCTCCTTGGCATATTCTTTGGCAATAACAGCAGCTCCAAAAGCTCCCATAAGTCCTGCAATATTAGGTCTTACTGCTTCTCTTTCAGAGATAAGTTCAAATGCACGAAGAACACAGTCATTTAAAAATGTTCCTCCCTGCACAACTATTTTATTTCCAAACTCCTCTTTGTTTTTCATTTTTATAACTTTAAAAAGTGTGTTTTTTACAACTGAATATGAAAGTCCTGCAGAGATATCTCCCACTTCTGCCCCATCTTTTTGAGCTTGTTTAACTTTTGAGTTCATAAACACAGTACATCTTGTTCCAAGGTCTGAAGGATTTTTTGCTTCCATTCCCTTTTGAGCAAACTCTTGAATAGAAAGCCCCAAACTTCCTGCAAAAGTTTCAAGGAAAGAACCACACCCTGAAGAACAAGCTTCATTAAGAAGAATAGAAGTTATAACTCCGTCTTTTATTTTAAGACACTTCATATCCTGTCCCCCAATATCAAGAATAAAATCTACATCAGGAGAGAAGAATTTTGCCCCTTTATAGTGTGCCATTGTTTCAACAATTCCCACATCTACATTAAGGGCAGCTTTAATTAAGTTTTCTCCATAACCTGTAACACAAGATCCTTTTATTGTAATCTTGTCAGACATTTTAGAATAAAGTGTTTTCAGATTATTTATAATATTATCAAGAGGATTTCCCTTATTATGAGAATAATGAGAGAATAGTATCTCATTTTGTTCAGACATTAAAACAAGTTTTATAGTAGTAGATCCTGCATCAATTCCAAGATAGGCATCTCCCTCATATGTATCTATATCCCTTGTTCCAACTGTTTCCTTCTCATGTCTTTCCTTAAACTCTTTAAGCTCTTCTTCATCAGCAAAAAGAGGAGGAAGACTCATTGTTTCAGGAAGTCCTTGGTCTTTAAGAATCGAAATCTTTTTCTTAAGTTCACCAAAAGAAAACTCTCTTTTATTTTCCTTTGAAAGTATACAAGCTCCCATTGCAACAAAAAGCTGTGAATCTTCAGGGAAGATTATATTTTCAGGAGTAAGTTTCAGAGTTTCAATAAATCTTTTTCTAAGCTCACTTAAAAAGAAAAGAGGCCCTCCAAGAAAAGCTACCTTTCCTGTAATTTTTTTACCACAAGCAAGACCAGTTATAGTCTGGTTAACCACTGCCTGAAATACAGAAACTGCAATGTTTTCTTTTTTAACCCCTTCATTGATTAATGGCTGAATATCTGTTTTGGCAAAAACTCCACATCTTGAAGCTATAGGATATATAGTATCATATCCCTTTGCCAGTTCGTTTAAACCTGAAGCGTCAGTATCAAGAAGAGAGGCTATCTGATCTACAAATGCTCCTGTTCCACCTGCACAGCTTCCGTTCATTCTCTGTTCCATATCATTTTTCAGATATGTTATCTTGGCATCTTCCCCACCAAGCTCTATAGCAACATCAGTTTCAGGAATGACAGTTTCTATGGCTTTTATACAGGCAATAACCTCCTGAACAAAATCTACATCAATCCACTTGGAAACTCCCAGTCCTCCTGAACCAGTGATACTAATTTTAAAGCTAACGTCAGCACCATAAGTTTTTTCAATGTACGCGAAAAAATCTTCAAAAAGTTCTTTTGAAGTTTCTCTTACATTAGAAAAATGTCTTTGGTAAACTGAATAAATTACTTTGTCTGCTTCATCAAGGCAGACTATTTTAACAGTAGTTGAACCTACATCAGTTCCCACGAATAATTTTTTCATTGACAGTTCTCCTTGTATAATTTTTATTTAATTGTAGTGTTAACAAAAAATAAAATTATATCAAATAAGGAGAATCCGTTCTCTATACCTTTCAATAATAGTAGAAAAAATACTTTCCTTTACTATCTTTCTTGTCAGTTTTACAGTTTTATCAAATACAATATAATTTTCTGTGCTGTGAACAAAATTAGGAAGAGTATCTTTTCCTGAGAAAATATCTGTTACTCTTATCCTGTTATTCATTCTCATTGAGATATAATTTTCAGAAGGTTTTACCTCATTGAGAAAAATTGCATTCTCTTTTTCCGATCTTAAAGGAGCAGGGTTTGTATTAAAATTAAGGCTGTGTACAAAAACAATAAATAAAAAAGAAACAAGGAACGGAATAATATACGCCGCTTGTTTTCTGCTTTTGATGCTTTTTATACTCATCTGCCCACCCCCCTTCGAAAAATTAATAAGAATATACACTTATACTATATTCAATAATTTTCATGCCCTTATTATACTGCAATTTCTCAAAAAAATCAAATAGGGCTGTTACATTTAAAAGTTAAAACAGCCCAAATAAAATTATTTTTTATAATTTGTAATTTATGTTTTTTATATATTTATTTTTATATTTCTATACTTAGTTCTGTCCAATAGGAAAATATTTAAAAATCTCTCTCACATGGAAATCTTTTGTATAAATATTTCTTAAGTCAAAGTAATATCTATCTTTCATTCTATCTCTTACCTTATCAAGATTCATTCCTCTAAATTGATTCCATTCTGTAATAAGCACTATTCCGTCAGCATCATTTGCCACAGAATATTCATCAGCACAATAGATTATATTTTTCTCAATATCAGCTAATCTCCATCTAGCCTCTTTTATCCCTTCAGGACAATAAGCATGAATTTTGGCTCCCTCTTCTACAAGCCCTCTTATAATATCAATACTGGGAGCATCTCTCATATCATCAGTATCAGGCTTAAAAGAGAGTCCAAGTATACCCATAACTTTTCCTTTTACTCCCTTCATCTCCCTTATAATTTTTTCCACCATTTTTTTCTTTTGTTTTTCATTTGCTTCAATAGCCGCTTTTATCACAAGCATCTCCTCACCATATTTTTTTCCGATGTCCACTATCGCCTTTGTATCCTTTGGAAAACATGAGCCTCCATATCCTGGTCCACAATGAAGAAACTTAGGTGAAATTCTTCCGTCCATTCCCATTGCCCTTGCAATCTCCTGAGTATTTGCCCCTGTTTTTTCAGAAAGAAGAGCAATCTCATTTATAAAAGATATTTTCACAGCAAGAAATGCATTTGAAGCATACTTTATCATCTCAGCTGTTTCTATATTGGTAAAGATAAAAGGTGTTTCATTTATAAAAAGCACATCATAAACCTTTTTCATTATCTCTCTGGCTCTCTCACTCTCATAACCTATAACAATTCTGTCTGGACGCTGACAATCTCCCACAGCCTTTCCCTCTCTTAAAAATTCAGGATTTGACACTATATCAAACTTATAATCTGCCTCTCTCTTATCTAAAACTTTTTGTACTGCCTCTCTTACAAGTTTTCCTGTTCCAACAGGAACAGTGGATTTATTTACAATTACCTTATAACCATTTAAAAATTCTCCAATAGATTCTGCTGCCCCTAAAACATAATGAAGATCTGCCGAACCATCTTGAGCTGGAGGAGTTCCCACTGCTATAAATATTACATCTGAATTTTCTACAGCTGTTTTCATATCAAAAGTAAATTTTATTCTTTTAGCCTTTATATTTTTAGTAAGAAGTTCCTGAAGTCCCGGCTCAAAAATAGGAACTTCCCCTTTTTGCAAAACTTTTATCTTTTCCTTGTCTATATCCATACAGATTACATCAGCACCGAAGTCAGCCATTATAACTCCCTGCACAAGTCCTACATACCCTGTTCCAATAACTGTTATCTTCATATTTTTTCTCCTTATTTTTCAAAACTTTCCTGTTCTCTGTACCATTTTATAAATCTTTTTATTCCCTCATTAAAATCTATTTTTGGAGCATAGCCTATAAATCTTTTTCCCTTAGAAATATCAGCATAAGTTTTTTCCACATCTCCCTGCTGAAAAGGAAAATTTTTAATTTTAGCTTTTTTATTAAGCTCATTTTCAATAACAGATATCATCTCTTTAAGGGAGATAGTGTGAGATTTTCCCAAATTTAAAATTTCATAAATATTTTTATTTTTTATAAGATAATCTATTGATTTTAAAATTCCCTGAATAATATCATCTATATATGTATAATCTCGAAAACTATTTCCATTTCCATAAACAGACACTGTTTTTTCCTCTGATATCAATTTTGTAAATTTATATATTGCTAAATCTGGACGCTGTCTTTCTCCATACACTGTAAAAAATCTCAGCTGAAACATATCTATCTTATAAAGTGAATGATATACATATCCCATAAGCTCACAAGATTTTTTTGTAGCTGCATAGGGTGAAATTGGAAAATCTACATTATCCTCTTCTTTGAACGGTACTTTTTTATTATTCCCATACACTGATGAAGATGAAGCTTGAATAAATTTTTTCACATTATATTTTTTACACCTCTCCAAAAGATTCATTGTCCCTTTAATATTTACATCTTCATATAAAATTGGATCTAAAAGAGAGGGACGAACCCCTGCCATTCCTGCAAGATTTATTATCATTTCAGGTTTTTCTGTTATAAAAATCTTATTGAGAAAATCCATATCTCTTATATCTCCATAATATAGCTTATAATTTCTTCCCTCTGCCACATCACAAAGAGCTTCTACAATATCATCTTTTCTCAAATTTTCTTTTATATTTTTTCCCAGCTCTTGAAAATCTCTGATTAACTCTCTGTTATCTGTGCTCTCCAAAACATTTCTTATCTTTATTCTAAAATCATAAAAATCATTAAAATTATCTATGTTTATAACTCTATGCCCAAGAGATAAAAGTTTTTCACATAGATGTGAGCCTATAAATCCAGCTCCTCCTGTAACAATAATATTCATTTTTTCCTCCTCTATTCACATTACTCTTGTATTTTTTATTTTTATACAAGAGAGATGTGAAAATAATTTTTATTTTTTAATTTTTTCTTTTCTGATAAGCCATATATTTCTTGAGTAGATAAAAATATTCGGAGCTTGTCCTAAAATAAATACAGGATCTCTTCTGTAAAGTGCATATGTAAGAAGCATAAAACTTCCTCCAAAACTAAACAACCAAAATGAAAATGGAATTACACTTTTTCCTGCTTTTTCACTGGCAATCCACTGAACTATAAATCTCATTGAGAACATACCCTGTCCCAAAAGTCCCATTATCATAAACAGATCTAAATTAAACATCTTCATCTTCTCCCTCTTCTATTTTGTAGTGAAGCATTCTCTTTTTCATCCACCTTACTGCAAAAGCATCTTTCAATCCCTTAAAGGCTCTGTTAAACACACCATATTTAGATTTTCCAAATTTTCTGTCATAGTGTCTTACTGGAATCTCTATTACTCTAAAACCATTCATCTTTGCAAGAGTGGGAAGAAATCTATGCATTCCTTCAAAAAGAACATAACTTTTTACTACCTCTTTTTTGAAAAGTTTTAATGGGCAGCCTGTGTCTTGTATATTATCCCCTGTAATAAAATTTCTCATTCCGTTTCCAACAAGTGAAGAGATTTTTCTTTTGAGTCCATCCTCTCTTGTTTCTCTTTTTCCATTTATCATATCGTAATCATCTATATATCCCATCAGATGATAAATATCCTCAGGATCTGTCTGAAGATCAGAATCCATTGTTACTACCAAATTTCCTGAACAAATTTTAAATCCTGCTGCAAGAGCTGCTGTCTGTCCATTATTTTCTGTAAAATGATATACCTTAACATGTCCATTTACAGAAGCTTCTCTGTCCAGTATCTCACTGCTCCCATCTGTACTTCCGTCATCAATCATAATAATCTCATATGAATCAAATCTTTTTTTCAGTGTTTGTTCTACTCTTGAGATAAATCTTGAAACATTTTCCCTTTCATTATAAACAGGTGCTATAACAGAAATTCTCTTCATCTTTTCCCTCCATAATTTTAACTTTTTTTACAAAACAATCATAAAAAATATAGGTTAAAAAATAGTTAAGAAAATATTTTTTAAATAAATTGATAAATACAAGGGAAAAGCATATCTATTTTTAAAAAAATAAAATTTTTTAATAAAAGTTTTTCTTTACCATATCTTAACTTTTAAATGATAATATGATAAATTAAAAGAAAGTGGAGGACTATATGAAAAAAATATTAATTATAGAAGATGAGAAAAAAATAAGACGTTTTTTACAACTGGAGCTGGAGCATGAAGGATATTCTGTTATAACTGCAGAAGATGGAGTTGAGGGGCTTAAAAAATTTAAAAAAGATTATTGTGATCTTATTCTCCTTGATCTTATGATGCCAAAAATGTCAGGAGAAGAGGTATGCAGTGCTGTGAGAAAAATATCTCAAGTGCCTATAATTGTTTTGACAGCTAAAGATCAAACTCTTAATAAGGTTGAGCTTCTTGATATGGGAGCTGATGATTATCTTACAAAACCTTTTGAAATTGAGGAGCTTTTTGCAAGAATGAGAGTGGCTATAAGAAACAAAAAAGATTTTGAGAACAACAGCTTTATTGCTTATCACTCTTTAAAAATGGATATCAACAGCAAAAAATTATATAAAAATGATAAAGAGATATATCTTACAAAAAAAGAGTTCAATATTTTTCATCTCCTGCTTCTTAATAAAGAAATTGTAGTATCAAGAGAAAAAATATTGGAAGAGGTGTGGGGATTTGATTTTGAAGGAGAGGAAAAAATTGTTGATGTATATATAAATGCTCTCAGAAAAAAAATCGACACTGATGATGAAAAATATATTCATACTGTCAGAGGATTTGGATATACTCTGAAAAAAGAGGATTAGGTGATAATATGAAAAAACTTTCTGACGAGCTTACAAAAAGTTATCGTATACTTATTATTCTTTTTACTCTTTCCTATGTGGGAATCATGGCTTTTTTTGCCTCATATATAAAGGGAGTCTCCCATGCAGATCTTATTACTACAAACGGTTTTATAAATTATGAACTGGCGGAATTTGAAGAAAAACTAAAGGTTGGACGAACTATTGATAAACTTTTCTTCTCTGCTCTTGATGAGTGTCCAAAAATCAACGGAGTATCTGTAATATTTACCTATGATGGAAGGGTTTATCCTGAAAACAGTTCACAAGAACTTTTGAATCTTGTAAAAGATAAAAATTTTTCAGAGGATATACAGAGTATTGGTTTTTATGAATATGATTTTCTTCACAGAAAAATATTTATAAACGGCATTAAACCTATAGATCTTGTTATTATAAAAGATATGGAAGAAGACAGAGAAATAATTATGGGGATTATAAAATTTTCAATTGGGCTTATTATTTTCACTGTTATTTTAAGCATATATATCTCCAAAAAATTTTATAATCGTTTTATTCCCCCTCTTAAAAATCTTCAGGAGATTACAAATAATATCAATCTTGGAAATCTTACCCACAAAATAAATTCTGAAAATAGTTTTGCAGAGTTTGACACTGTAATCACCTCATATGAAAATATGCTGAAAAGATTAAAATCTCAAACTGATGCTCAAGTTGAGTTTGTAAATAATGCTTCTCACGAACTGAAAACTCCTATCTTTATCATAAGCGGGTATGTAAATCTTATAAAAAGATGGGGAATAGAAAATAAAGAGATCTCTCTTGAGGCTCTTGAATCTATTGAAGAGGAAACAAAAAATATGTCAGCTCTTGTATCAAAGCTTCTCTTTCTTGCAAAGGACAGCAAAACTGATATGGATTATAAAAGTTTTGATATTTCACAAATTATACAAGGTATTATTGAAGATTTAAAAATTATATATCCGAAACAAAATATAAATTTTACACCCAAAAAAGCTATCATCTTTTCTGACTGTGATTTAGTAAAACAGCTCTTCCTTAATTTTATTGAAAATGGAATTAAATATGGAAGAGGAAATGATATTGACATTAAAATTTCAAAAAATAAAAATATTACTGTTGAAATTATAGACAGAGGAGAAGGAATAAGCAAAGAAAATCTCGATCATATCTTTGACAAATTTTTTAGGGTGGATAAAGCCAGAAGCAGAGATATGGGAAGTCATGGTTTGGGACTTTCCATTGTTAAAAAGATTTCGGAAGTTTTAAATATTGACATTAATATTGAAAGTGTTCTAAATGAAGGAACTGTTGTAAAAATTACACTTCCTCTATCTTAAAAAATTTTTTATCTATTTTCTTAATTTAATTTTAACTTTTATATGAAATAATCCTCTTTGATAATTGAAAATTCAAGGAGGATTATTTTTATGGACTACATTAAATATGGACACCATATCTCTTATAAAAATTTTATTAAACTCACTCTTATTTATATTTTGGTATGTACCTCTATTATTCTCACTAGATATCCAGATATAAGAAATGAAATTAAATATTTTATTGTAGCTGATAATATGATACAGAGTAAAAATTATCTGATTTTAAAATATTTTACTGAGCTGTATCCTGATAAACCGCCTCTTTATTTTTGGCTTCTTGCAAATGTGAAAAAATATTTTGGTGATAATTTTTTTCCTTGGGCAGTATTTTTAGGAAGCACTCTTCCTTCGTATCTTATCACTATTATGGGATACAGTCTTTTTTCAAAAATTAAAGATGAGAGTACAGGATTTATAATCTCTCTTATCCTGTCTACAATTCCTTTTTTTATAGGAACATCTATTTTTTTAAGAATGGATATGCTTATGGGATCTTTTATTTTTATGGCTCTCTCACATTTTTTCAGCCTATATTATGAATTTTATCAAAAATCTTTTTTAAACATTTTTATGCTTTATGTTTTTATATTTTTAGGAATCTTTACAAAGGGGACAGGAGGATTTGTTATCCCTATATCTGTTATGATTGCTTTTTTATTTTTGGAAAAGAATATAAAATTTTTTAAAGAGATTCATTTTATAAATGGAATTTGTCTTATTATCTTTCTCACTGCTCTGTGGATATTTTCAATCTCTTTTTTCCCTGATGGAAAAAATTATATCTCTCTTATGCTGGGGCAGGAAACTTTAGGAAGGATTGTCAAATCAAAAGCTCACATTCAGCCTTTTTATTACTATATTACAAAACTTCCTCTGCTTATATTTCCTTATGAGATTTTTCTTTTTGGAGGAATTATATATTATTTGAAAAATATAAAATCTTTTAAAAATTGGAGTCCTTTAGAAAAAATTGGATTCTCATGGGTAATTTTTCCTTTTCTGCTTTTATCATGTGCCAGTGGAAAACTTGAAATATATCTTCTTCCTCTTTTTCCCGGAATGGCTGTTATTATCTGCTCTTTTTTTATGAGAGTAAAAGAAACTTCATTTGGGAAAACTGCTGTAAAGATTTCTATATTCTCCCTTATTTTCCCTGTATTTTTTAATAAAATATTTAACAGAGAGAATGAATCTATAAAAAAATTAACTTCTGTATCCTACTCTGTAATTATTTTCTTTATTATAATGGGAAAATTTACAGAAATATACAATGAAAATTTTACTCTGAAACCTGTGAAAAAAATAATAGAAGTTTCAAAAAGAGAGCCTGTAGGTTATAGATTTTCTGATTTTATAAATATGGAAAGTGAACTAAAAAATCCTATTTTATTAATAGAGGATAGAGATGAGCTTATAAATAATTTTGGAAAATATAAAAATACAGTAATAGTTTCAAGAAAAAAATATAAAAACGATTTGGAAAATGTACCTACATTGCAATTAAAATATGAAAATAAAAATTACTCTGTATATTTTACAAAATAAAGAGAGGGACGCGGCGTCCCTCTCTTTTATCTTATAATTCCTGTTTCATAATTTTTTAAATCTCCATACTCTTTTAAAAGAATTTCTGCTTTCTTAAGTTCATCTGCAACTCCCTCTTCTCCTCCAAAGGAAAATACACACATAACAATATTTTTACTATCCTCTGTTATCATTCCTCTTTCACTGTCGCTGGTAGGACTTCCAAAAGCTCCCTCTCTATCTCTGAATACAGGAAGATTTTCTATATTTATCATATCCTTTCCTATTCCTTTATAAGTTTCTCCCTGTTCTCCCACTGAAAAATATATAGGAAAATTTATTTTATCTAAATCATAACTTCCACATGAAGAGCAAGTTTTTAGAGAAAGAATATTATTAATATCTACAATATTATTTACATAATAAAGCCCTTTCCCCTGCACAATTCTTCTTAAAAGTGCTTCTGAAGATGTTCTGTATTTACTTGGACTTTTCCCCAAAGCTTTATAAGCCTCTCTTCCTGCTATAATATTTTTATTTTTTACTATATCTTCAAGCTTCATATTTTCTGTTATTTCTGTTTCAAGTTTCTTCATCTCTGATATAAGACCTTCATCAGAAGGTTTTGTATTTACCTCTCCTTTAATATATCCCAATACAAAATCAGGTAAAATTTTTTTAATTTTTTCATCAATTTTTATATCTACCATTTTTCTCTCCCTATTTTTAAAAAATTTATATATCAGTATAAGAATAAAATTTTCGATATTAAAAATTGTTTCGTAATTTATGCAGTGAACTGAACGCTAAAAAATGATATGTTTGAACAAAGTGAGTTTATCATTTTTATGAAGTGAACAATATAAATAAAAACTATTTTTTCTTAGAAAATTTTATTCTTACAACTTATTCATAATATTTCATCAAAATAAAAAGGGACGCGGCGTCCCTTTTTATTTTTTTGATTTGTTATTCTAAGCTTTGAACTCCTCCGCCATTTACTGCTATTATTTGTCCGCTTATCCATTTTGAAAGAGGACTTGCAAAATAAAGTATCATATTAGCTATATCTTCTGTTTCTCCCAATACTTTTAAAGGGGTATTTACAAGCATCTTCTCTTCCATCTCTTTTGTAAGAACTGATTTCAGTGCATCAGTTTTTATAGCCCCTGGAGCTATAGCATTTACTCTTATATGAGGCCCTAAATCTACAGCCATATATTTTGTAAGCTGATTTATAGCAGCTTTCGAGCTTCCATATACACTCATATTATGTGATGTCATTTGTCCAGCCATTGAGCTGATATTTATAATTGAACCATATTTATCTTCGTTCATATAAGGAATACATAGTTGGGACATTTTATAAATACTGAATACATTTAATTTATAAATTTTTTCAATATATCCAAGAGAAAGAGTATCAAATTTTTCTCTTCCTCCTCCGCCTCCTCCTGCATTATTTACAAGGATATTTATTCCTCCCATTATATCTGCTCCCTGTTTAACAAAATTTTCCATATCTTTTTCCACAGTTACATCACACTGAAGTCCTACAGCTTTCACTCCAAATTGTTCTGCCTCTTTTGCTGTAGCTTGTGCTGTTTCAAGATGCAAATCTCCACAGATAACATTTACTCCATGCTGGGCTAAGATAAGTGCTGCAGCTTTTCCTATTCCGTTTCCTGCTCCTGTTATAACAGCAGTTTTTCCTTTTAATCCAAATATATCTTTTTCCATTTTTCTGCCTCCGTTAGATTTTTATCCACATCTTATAAGACATATTTTTTGACTTAATAGTCTATATTTTTATAGATTTTTTCTTTCTTTCCAATCTGGCATATACTGTGCCACATAATTATAAAAAGATTTACTGTGATTTGGGTGTTCAAGATGAGCCACCTCATGAAGAATTACATACTCTATAAACCTTATATCCTTTTTTAACATTTCAGAATTAAGATTTATATGTCGCTTTCTGTAATTACAAGATCCCCAGTTTCTTTTTAAAGTTTTTATTGTTAGTTTCTCAATACTTTTTCCTGTAAGTCCCAAATATTTTTCTAATATAGGAACAAATATCTCTTTTGATTTTTCCCTATACCAAACATTCACTATTTTATGTTTTGCTTCATAATTATTTGGGAAACTTGTATAAAGTATAATAGAAGAATCATTTTTTTCAATACAGTTGTTTGTACTTTCTTCCAAAATAAAATTATATTCTTTTCCAAGAAAATATATTTTTTCCCCTGTATTATATAAAATCTCTTTTGGTTTCCTCTCATTTATCTCTTTTAATTTTTTTTCAATCCAAGGGCGTTTTTTTTCTATAAAATATTTTATATACTCATCTCCTGCCCTTTTGGGAGCAGTGAGTCTTATTCTCCCGTCAGGATATATTCTGAGAGTGATATTTTTTACAGATTTTTTTACTATCTCAATATTCATACAATTTTTGCTTTCTTATTATTTTGATATCAGCTGATAAACTCTTATTAAAAAATGAGTTTTAAAATCACATGACAATTCCAAAGCTTCGTTCAAATCATACCATTTTCCTGTAAGATCTTCCCCCTCATCAAGATGAAGTGGTTTTTGCTCAATGCTGTCATCTTTAAGTTTTAAGATGTAGCAGCTAAGTCTTTCTGCTGTATATCCTGGAGATATTGCAAGGGGCTGTTTTTCCTCATAAATTATATCATAATCTTCTTTATTATAACCTGCTTCTTCAGATACCTCTCTGTAAAGAGTTTCAATAGGAACTTCTCCTGGATCAATAAGCCCTGCTACAACTTCAAGAGCCTCTTTGTTAAGCCCAGGTCTAAACTGTGTAACAAAATATCCCTTTGTTCCATCATGTGATATTATAAGAGCAGCTATTGCACTTTGTTTATCTAAATATTCCAACACCATTCCATTTTTTGGATGGATCATTTTTTTAGGATTTAAAAATTTAAATTCTTCCATAATATGCCTCCATTAGCTTTTATTCACTAAGGTTATTATACCACATTTAGAATGATAAAACAAAAAGGATTGCAGGGAAATATTCCCTTATGCAATCCTTTTCCTATTTAAAAATATATTTTATTAGATAAGTGATTTGTAAAGAGCTGTTATATCTTCAACAGATGTATCTTTTGGATTTCCTGGACGACAAGCATCATCAAATGCTGATTGTGCTAGTGCTGGAATATCTTCCTCTTTTACTATTCCTACTAAGTTAGGAGCTATTCCTACATCTTCTGATAATTTTTTAACTGCATCGATAGCTGCTCTTCTGTATTCTTCTTGAGTCATGCTGTCTACACCTTCTACTCCCATAGCTCTTGCTATTTCTCTATATTTTTCTCCTGTGCTTTCAGCATTGTATTCCATTACTGTTGGAAGAATTATAGCATTTGCTATTCCGTGTGGAGTATCATAGAATGCTCCAAGAGGGTGAGCCATTGAGTGAACTATTCCAAGTCCAACATTAGAGAATCCCATTCCTGCTACATATTGTCCAAGAGCCATTCCTTCTCTTCCTTCTGTTGTATTTTCTACTGCACCTCTTAAAGATTTAGAGATAAGTTCTATTGCTTTTAAGTGGAACATATCTGAAAGTTCCCAAGCTCCTTTTGTAATATATCCTTCTATTGCGTGAGTAAGAGCGTCCATTCCTGTTGCAGCTGTAAGTCCTTTAGGCATAGATGACATCATATCTGGGTCAACAACAGCGATTAATGGAATATCGTGAGTATCTACACATACCATTTTTCTGCTGTTTTCTACGTCTGTTATTACATAGTTTATTGTTACTTCTGCTGCTGTTCCAGCTGTAGTAGGTACTGCTATTGTAAGAACTGCATCGTTTTTAGTTGGTGCTACACCTTCAAGACTTCTTACATCTGCAAATTCTGGGTTAGTTACAATAATTCCAACAGCTTTTGCTGTATCTATTGAAGAACCTCCTCCAATTGCTATTATGTAGTCAGCTCCTGATTTTTTAAATGCTTCTACTCCTGCTTGTACATTTTCTATTGTTGGGTTTGCTTTTATGTTGCTGTATATTTCGTAAGCAAGTCCTGCTTCATCTAATATATCTGTAACTTTTTTAGTAACATTGAATTTTATTAGATCAGGGTCAGAACATATGAAAGCTTTTTTAAGCTCTCTTGCTTCTACTTCCTCTCTGATGTGAGCTATTGCTCCTTTTCCATGGTAAGAAATTTTGTTTAGTACAAATCTGTTTGCCATATTAAAAATCCTCCTTAAATGTTTTATACCACAACCTCTTCTTATATTGTTTCATTAACTTGCAATTTTGTCAATTATTATTTTAAAATGTTTTTTTATAAAATAAAATATGTCATCATACAATATGAAAAATTGCATATTAAAAATAATTTTTATTGATATAAAAATTTAAATGGATAAATATGAACAGATAATAAATTTTTTCTAGTATTAATTTGGAAAATAATAAAAAAATTGAATTTTAATAAAAAGTAGTTAAAATGATTTAAAATTTTTAGATAAGAATAAAACGCTCACATATATCAGCAGTATACAAGATACTGCTGATATACTTTTGTCAATAATCATGTTTTAAATTTTAAGATTTTCTTTTACGGATTCCTGCAAATATTGAGCCTGATATATTATGCCATACGCTGAAAATAGCTCCCGGCAGTGTAGCCAAAGGATTTAAGGCAAAATTTGTAACTGCAAGTGATACAGCAAGACCACTATTCTGCATACCAACTTCTATGGCAACAGCAGTTGCTTTTTTATACTCAAGATTAAAAATTTTCGCTGCAATCAGACCTCCCGCAATTCCGGTAAAGTTGTGAAGCATGACAACAGCAAGAACCAATAATCCACAGGCAGCTATTTTATCAGCATTTGCTCCTATTATTCCAGAAATTATAAGAATAATAGATATAGCAGATGTTAAAGGCATAATATATAAGATTTTTTCAATGTAATGTTTCAGCAGCTGACGAAGAATAAGACCTGTCAGTATTGGGATAAGAATAACATTTACTATAGATTTAAACATTAAAAACAGAGATACCTCAACCCATTCTCCAGCTAAAAGATATACAAGTGCCGGAGTAAGAAGAGGTGCAAGAAGAGTGGAAACAATAGTCATTCCCACAGACAAAGGAACATCTCCATCTGCAATATATGTTATTATATTACTTGCTGTTCCTCCAGGGCAACACCCTACAAGAATAACTCCGAGAGCAAGTTCTGAATTCAGATTAAACAGATGTGCTATCATCCAAGCTGATAAAGGCATTACTGTATATTGAATTATACACCCTATTGCAATATATTTTGGCTGAAATAAAATATTTTTAAAATCTTCTGCTTTTATAGTCATTCCCATCCCAAACATAGCCACTCCTAAAAAGAAGGCTGTGTGTTTTGTCATCCATGAAAATTTGTCAGGAATAAAGAAAGCTGTTATAGAAAATATAATTATGATAAAGCTTATATATTTTAAAATAAAGTTATTTATTTTTTGTAAAAAGTTCATCACTATACCTTATAAGAAAAGTTATCTATCAAACGAGTTTTCCCAATATATACAGCCATAGCTACAAGAACATCTTTATTGATAACTTCAACAGGCTGCATATCATAAAGTCCAACTACTGAAACATAGTCTATTTTTGCAAGTGGTTCCTGCTCTATAACAGCGATCATCTCTTTTAAAACATCTTCCGCTTTTTTTCCAGCAGAAATAATTTCTTTTCCTTTTTTTATAGATTTTGAAAGGCAAAGGGCAGCCTTACGCTCTTCTGGGTTTAAATATGTGTTTCTTGAAGATTTTGCAAGTCCATCTTCTTCTCTCACTATAGGACATCCAACAATCTCTATATCAAAGCTTAAATCTTTCACCATTTTTCTGATTATAGCAAGTTGTTGAGCATCTTTTTCTCCAAAATAAGCACGATCAGGAGTAACAATATTAAATAATTTTGTAACTACTGTACATACACCTTTAAAATGGATAGGACGAGATTTTCCGCAAAGAGTATCAGAAAGTGTGTCAATACTTACAAAAGCGTGTAAATCATTATACATCTCTTCTGGCTCAGGATGAAAAACAACATCTATACCAATTTTACGACAAAGTTCACAATCTTTTTCAAAATCTCTTGGGTATGCTTCTAAATCTTCATTTGGCCCAAATTGAATAGGATTAACAAAGTTTGAAGTAACTGCAATATCATTTTCTTCACGGCATTTTTTTAAAAGACTTGCGTGTCCTTCGTGAAGAAATCCCATAGTAGGAACTAAACCTACACTTTTTCCTTCTCTTTTCCATTGCTTAATTTTTTCTCTAAGCTCAGGAATTCTTGTGATAATTTCCATTTTTTCTCCTAGTCTTAATTTTTTTAGATAAAATTTATTTTCTTGTTTCAAAATCTCTTACATATTTTACATATCTTTTAAAAGACCATGTTTTTCATAATTTGTTACACGAACAATCTTATTTTCATCATCAACGAAAACCACAGAAGGACTGTGTATCTTCATCTCTTCTGGTTCACAGCTTCCATATGCCATAATTATAACTTTATCCCCTGTGCTTACACATCTGGCAGCAGCTCCATTAAGACAAATTACTCCGCTGTTTCTTTCTCCACAGATAGTATATGTTTCAAATCTACTTCCGTTATCCACATCAACTATTTGGACTTTTTGATATTCCAATATCCCAGCTGCTTCTAAAAGAGCTTCGTCTACTGTAATACTTCCCACATAATCAAGGGCAGCTTGTGTTACTGTTGCTCTGTGTATTTTCCCTCTAAGTACATCAATCAGCATATTTTACCCCTCCTTTCTGTATAGTTTGATTTTTTCTAAATTAAAATAAACTTTATCTTGTAAAGTATGATAGCACAAATGTAACACTATGTTAAATATATAAAATATATAAAAACTGTAAAAAATATATAATAAATGTAAAAAGTATTCGCTTTTTATCATTTATATGTTTTTTTATCAGATACATTTTAAATGTATCCTCCTATATATTTACATAATAGATTAACAAAAACATTTCTGCAGATGTTACTTTTAAAATTTTTTCTCCTTTGATATATAAAAAAAACTGCCGCAAAAAGCAGCAGTCTTTCATAATTTTTTTATTATTTTAATTATTCTTTTACTTGATCTTTGAACATTCCGTTAAGCATCATTGTAAGAGCTCCGTCCCCTACAACATTACATGCTGTTCCGAAACTGTCTTGAAGAGCAAAGATTGTAAGCATAAGTCCAATTCCTGCTTCATCAAATCCAAGAACAGATGTAATAATTCCAAGAGATGCCATTACTGTTCCTCCAGGAACTCCAGGTGCTCCAACTGCAAATATTCCAAGAAGGATTATAAATAATACCATTGTTCCAAATGAAGGAAGTGTTCCATATAATACTTTAGAAACTGTCATAACGAAGAATACTTCTGTAAGAACAGATCCGCAAAGGTGAACAGTTGCTCCTAATGGAACTCCAAAGTTTACAATATCTTGTTTTAATACAGGAGATTTTCTTGCACAAGAAAGTGCGATTGGAAGAGTCGCTGCTGATGACATTGTTCCAACTGCTGTAAGGTATGCAGGACCATAATATTTTAAAACATCCATAGGGTTACATTTATTTACAATACCACCGATTGTATAAAGAATTGTAAGCCAAATATAGTGTCCTATTAAAACAATTACGATTACTTTTAAGAATACAGGGAATTGTTTTAAAATTACTCCTTCATAAGCAAGAGTTGCAAATGTAGTAGCAACGAATAATGGTAAAATAGGAATTACTATTCTTGTTACTATTGCAAGCATAACATTTCCAAATTCAGTAAGAACATTTTCAAAGTTTTTAGAATTAGTCCAAACAACTGCAAGTCCTACAAATATTGCAAGAACAAGAGCTGACATAACAGACATTGTAGGCGGAATTTCCACTTTGAATATAAGTTCAGGAATTAATTTCTTAGCACTGTCTGCTGCTGAAGTAATGTTTAACATAGGAATTAATGTATATCCTGCTAACATTGACATAGTTGCAGCTCCAACTGATGAAACATATGCAAGTCCTATCATAACCCCAAGCATTTTACTTGCATTTGATTTCATTTGAGTTATTGCCGGAGCAATAAATCCAAGAATGATTAGAGGGATTGTAAATGATATTACTTGTCCCAATAAGAATTTGATTGTGTTGATAAGACCTATTAGATTTTCATTGGCATAAAGCCCTACTATAAGTCCGACAACTACCCCTAGTATAAGTTTAAAAATTAGGGAATCTTTAAGTTTTGCCATAAAACCTACCTCCTAAAAAGTTAAAATAAATTAAAAACCCTTATACACAGATAATACTCCTTTTTTTTTAAAAAATCAACATTTTTTATATAAATTGTGTTTATATTTTTTATTTTTCTTTCAGTTTCAATGCATTTTTTGTGTATCTTTTATAAATTTTTTTCATGACATCTATTTTTCTCTTTTCATTTTTTCCCTTTACTTCATTTAATTCTGTCAGAGAGGCACAAAGTTTTTCCATTTTTTCAAAAAGATCCTCTACAGTTTTTCCCTCTTTGTTTCTGTCCCCAAGATGTTCTGCAGTTGTTCTCTCAAGAAAATATTTAAATGCTTTTATATTTCTGTGTTCTGTATGGTAGGATAAAAGATTGCTTCCGCTTCTGTCAGGACGGTTTATATCTGCCCCTTTTTCAATCAGATAATCACAGATTTTAAAATTATCAAAATCATCTCTTCCTCCAAGAAGGTATACAGGAGTTTCTTTAAAAGCAGTTTCTCCGTTTATATCTGCCCCCTCTTCCAAGAAGAAATCTATCCACTCTTTATCTATATCTTTTTGAAGCACAAGCCAGTGAAGATATCCTATCATATTTCCCTTATATCTTGTTTTTTCATTTACATCAGCTCCAGCTTTTAAAAGCATTCTCACTGCATCTTGTGAATGAAGCTCTTTCACTGCTTTGTAAATTGGAGTTTCTCCGCTTTTGTCAGGAGTATTTACATCTTTTCTTCCGATTATATTTTCAAGACTTTTTATAAGGGTATCTCTTTCAGGAAGATTTGCAAACTCCTTCTTCCATACAGCAGTTCTTGTCTTTTTCATTCCCTCCCAGTTTGAAACTTTTCTATACATTTTAAGAGCTGTATCATATTTTTCTATACTGAAATAAGCATCTCCCAAAAGAATATGCTCTCTTTTATTTATAAGATAAGGAATAAGTTTATTTATCTCTTTTGGGTTGTACTCTTTTTTCACAATCTTTTCAGAGATTTTTTTCTTTATTTCAAAATATTTATATGTCAGATCAAACTGTTCCAAATATCTCATAGCCTTTATATAGTCCTCTTTTTTCATAAGATTATCTATTATCAGCTTATAAAAATATATTTTTGGCTTTTTAAAATCCTCTCTCTCCATTTTTGCAAGAGCTGTTTTATAGTCGCCGTTTTCAATATCAATCTCTGTTTCTCTTTCTGCAATCCAAGAAGGATAGTCAGCCTGTTCAAAGGCATATTGTGCCTCATCATATTTTTCCAGTTTATAAAGTTTTATTCCCTCACTCAGCCATTCATCTTTATTAGAAAATTCCACTATTTCAACAGGTTTTACCTTTTGAGGCTCTTTCTCTTTAAATGTGATAAAATCTTTTATCTTATTAAGAAGTTCATTTTTATCAATAACATCTTCCATTATAATAAGATTTTTTCTGGCTCTTGTTATTCCCACATAGAAAAGATTGAAATATTTTCTGTATCTCTGATCCTGTTTCACCTCTCCTGAAAGGATTCTTTCCCATGCAGTAAGGTGTTTGGAAATAAGGTTGCAGCAGATAATATCTCTGTACTCCAGCCCCTTTATCTCTTCAACAGTAAAAATTCTATGTTTTACTCCTGAAATTTCAGATATTCTCTTTCTCTCATCATCATCTGAAACTATTATTGCCCCTTTTACATTTTTTTCAAAACTTTCAAGATATGAAAAATCCACATTTGAAAGGGTAATATTTCCCTCTTCTATTACAGCCCCCTCTTTATAGTCGTCCATTCCCAGATTTCCTATATATGTTTTTCTAAGGTCTGTAAGATAGTTTGCAAGTTTTACAATCTCCTTTGAACTTCTGTAGTTTTTAGTAAGAATACACATAAAATATTCCATCTTGTTTTTGTAATAAAGATTTTTAAGCCTCTCAAAACTAAAAGAGTTAAAATTCACCATCTGATGAATATCCCCTGCAAAAACTATATTTTGTGAAACTCCTGCAAGGCTAAACAAGAAATATATCTCTGTTTCTGTTAAATCCTGCACCTCATCAACAAGAATGAAATCAAATTTCTCTGTATCAGCTCCTGTGTTTTTATGTGCCAAATCATCTATATCATAAAGATTTTCTTCATTCTTCCATTCTTCATATCTGACAGCGATTTTGTATATCTCATCTTTTTGTTCCTTTTCAAGAACACTGTATTTACGGCTCAAAGAATAGTATTCCTCAAGAGGCATAAGAGTCAGATTCATATCTTTTTCCCAGTTGTCAGCCTTTCCTTTTATCATAAGCCCTTTGACAACACCTATTATCTCAAAATAGATATTAAAATCTTCTATACCTATTTTTTTTCTGTTAGGAAATGAGAAAGACAGAAATTCCAAAAACTTTTTATAATTTATAATCCGTCTTGTATCAACTCCAAATCTGTCTTTATAAAACTCTTTCAAAGTATAAAATTCAGTTATTTTCTCTTTGGATTTATCTCTGAAAAAATCATACTGCTCTGAAATATTATCTTTAAGATAGCTGTTTCCTGTAAAATATCCAACTCTTTTAAATTTATAAAATTCATTATGCTCCTCTATATTAAGAATTTTTCTAAGAGTGATTGTACTTTTTCCGCTTCCTGCACTTCCAACAATAAAAAGAGGTGTAGGAGATATTATAGTATTATACTGTTCATCATTAAGATAGTAATAGAAAAATTTGCTGTTTGTATTCTCTGTGAAAAATTTATCCTCTCTCACCTCATATGTAACAGCATTGTTATAATTAAGAAACATACTTTTATCTAAACTTTCTGCATTTGAAACTTCAAAATCATTTTTTGCAATCTGAAAATCTTTTACATTTATTATCTCTGCCCTTTTAGAATTTCTCACTCCATGATCGTGAGAAGAATACAAGACAAATGTGATATTTTCCTCTTCCATTCCTCTTTTAGTCAGAGAGAAAAATATTCTATCTCCGTTATTTACCCTAAACTCAAAACGATTTTCTCCATTTGTTACTCCTGAAAGTTTCTTTATCCAAAATCCTTTAGGGATATTTTTTAGATTCTCACTATTTTTTTCTATCTCCTCATAAAAATATTTCAGGTTCTTTATAACCATTCCTATTTTCTCTTTTGGTATTGATTTAAAAAAATTATCTCTGATTAAAAACTTCATAAAAATCTCCATAAAATACTTTTCCACGTCTTCCTTGTATAAAATTTATACAAGACAGATGCAGAGTGTATACAAATATAATGTTATTATAATACTGTACCAATAAGAATAATATGCAAGAGAGATGCATATAGAAATACCATATAAAAGAGATGATATATACAAGCTTAATGATACAGATTTTTAAATTTATTTTCTTTTTAATTTTATCAAAATAAATATCTTATATCAAATTTTTTTTGATTTTTTTCTCCGACAACAATATAAAACAAAAAAAACAAATATAATAACAACTAACTACTTTCAGTTTTGTTTATTGTAGGTTTTCTTTTTTTATTTTTATAAAAAGAATCTCTCTTGTATTTTTTGTAAAAATAAGATAAAATCATATTAGTGAAATAAGCATATCCATTGTATAAAATGTAATAATCTATACCATTTATTCTAACATTTTATACAAGAAATGCAAGAATTTTCTGGAGGGAAAATGAATAAAAAATATGAAGTATTCAATGTGCCTAAAAATGAAGTAATAGACACAGGGCCTAGTGAAATAGTAGAGAAATTTTTGGATGTTTCAGAGATAGAAAATGAAAAACAAAATAGTCTTGTAAGAATAGATATAAATGTTATAGAGTATCCTCTTTTTACTAAAAATCCCAGAAGAAAGAAAAATCAGATTATAAGATATTTCTTTAATAGAGATAAAGAAGCATATATACAAGTAAACCCTACTTCAGGAGATTTTATCCCCGGTGAGTTTGAAGAGAGGGTTTTTATTGCTATACTAAAAATTATGAGGGATAAAAAATATAACAACGAATTTTACACAAGACCTTCAGAGATTTTATATAATATGGGAATACCACAAACTTCATATAAAAGTTTTTATAAAAAAATAACACTTGCACTTCAAAGGCTTTCACAAACAAGCTACACTTTTAAAAATTCCCTTTATTCAAATAAGATGAAAGGGATTATAGATGATAAGATAAACACAAATATTATGAATATAAGAATTATTACCCTTAATCAAGCAGAAAAAGATGAGATGGAATATTTTCAAGATAAGAGAACAAAAGAGGTTATAAAAATATCTATCTCAAATTATTTCTATGATAATATAATAAGAAAAGGGTATTTGGTTTATGATTCACAGCTTCTTCTTAATATGGACAGCCCAATTACAAGAGCCCTTTATATGCTTATAAATAAATTGAGATTTAATAAACTGACTTTGAGAGTTCTTGCCCTTAGTCTTATTAAAAAAATTCCTTTAAGTGATGATGCAAAATCACTGGGAAGAAGTATAAAATCTTTGGAAAAAAGTTGTGAACAACTGAAAAATATGGACCTTATTACAGATTTTAAAGTTATCAGACAGGGAAAACTTATTCAAACAGAGATTGAATTTTTCTTTGAGGAAAAACACAACACTCTAAAACAAAATTTCTTTTTTGAGGACAAAAATCATTTTGATAACCTTGTTATAACTTATACAGATAAGGGAGATATAGTAATTCCTCACAATGAAGAGGAGATGATAGAGGTTCAAAAAGAGAGAGAAAATATAACTCCTACTCAAGAAAAAATTGATAAAATATTTGATGAGCTTCCTCCGAGAGCAAGAGAACTTAAGACTATGCCTGGAGCAATAAAAGATGCAATCAGACAATATGGTTTTGAAAATACAATCTATGCAGCAAAATATATAAGCAGTAAGAAAATAACAAGTATAAGAAGTTATTTTATCAAAACTTTAGAAAATAATTGGGCAGATGAATTTATGGCTCTTGAAAAAGAAAAACTTGCTAAAACTAAGAAAAAAGAGGAACAACTTACATTAAATACAATGGAAATGCAGATAGATTCTGATAAAAAAGAGAGAGAACAAAAATCAATTGAAATTTTAGAAAAGAAAAAAGAGCTTTATGAAAAATATCAGAAGATGAATAACAGAGAAAAAGAGGAGATTGAAAATAAAGTTCTTGATGATTACATGAAACAATGTAAAGTTTTTGGAAGTTCTCAGAAAAAAGCATTCCAGTATGCAAAAGAGAGTCTTATAAAAGAATATTTATACAAGAGAGATGCGGAAAAAGATGAAGTTGAAATTTTAAAACCTTCTTATGAGCCTGAAAATATGAAGGAAATACATATGCTTCCTATGAATTTTGGAAGTACCTTCAATGAGAGAGAGGATTCTGATGAAGAGGATAATAAAAATATTTTTTCTGACAGCTCTTTAGATATGCAGAACAGTAATACAATGAACCTTGAAAAAATTTATAATGAGATAGAGGATATCTCATTTAATACAGAAAATATGAGCAACAAAA
Source organism: Fusobacterium sp. (assembly GCA_019416865.1). Lineage (GTDB taxonomy): Bacteria > Fusobacteriota > Fusobacteriia > Fusobacteriales > Fusobacteriaceae > Fusobacterium_B. The sequence continues at coordinate 8,305 of DXWL01000017.1, read as the reverse complement.
AAATTAAAAAATCAGATATTATCTGCGATATGAGAAAGATATACAATGAGGTATCTCTGTTCCAGATGGAGCTTTTAGATGTTTTGGAAACTCTTGAAACTATTGAAGAGGGAACACAGAATAAGATTTTAAGAATTGTGGGAGTTTCAAAATTCTTTGAAGCAACAGTAGGGGGATACTACATGAGAATAGAGTATATAAAAGATAAAGAGAGCAGTATAAAAATAATAAAGAAGTAATAAAAAAATAAAATTCTCTATGAAAAAATAGTTTCGTAGAGAATTTTATTTTTACAAATTTGCAACAGCTCCTATAATTTATACAAGGGTAATGTGAAAAAATTTTCTATACTACTATATCCCCAACTGTAATTTTCAGATATTCTATTAAATCTTTTGGATTCATCTCAATCTGAAGCCCTCTCATTCCGCCGCTTAAAAGAATTGTATCAAATTTAAGAGCTGATTCGTGGATAAAAGTTTCATGTTTTTTTCTTATTCCAAGGGGAGAACAACCTCCTCTTACATATCCAGTGTATTTAGTAAGATCTTTAAGAGGCAGCATTTCCACTTTCTTAGCCTTTGCAGTTTTTGCAAGTTTTTTTAAATCAATGTTATCTCCTCCGGGAATACAAGCAATGATAAGTTCATTTTTTTCATTTAAAAGAGAAAGTGTTTTAAAAATTCTGTCCAAATCAGTATTTGTTGTAAGAGCCACATGAACAGCACTTAAATCATTCTCATCTACTTCGTATTCCTTTAAAGTATACGGGATTTTATGTTGATCAAGTTCTCTTACGGCATTTGTTTTTTTCATTATATCCTCCATAAAAAATTTTAAATTTAAAAAAATATACAATAGTAATGTGAAAATTATTTACTGATATATCCTTCACGGTAAACAGGAACAACAGAATATTTTCCAACAGAAAAAATATGCTCCATATCCTTCTGAAAACCAAGAGATAGAAGAAGTGAGTAATGATAACTTCCCTCTAAAATTTCAGGAATAGATTTTTCTGATTGAGCAATTTTTACAAGGGCAAGAGCTGTATCATCAATCTCGACTTTTACTTCATTGCTTTTTATAAGCTCATTTACAATAAGACCAGCACAAAGAGCATCATCAAGAGAAAATTTCCCATTTGTACCTGCACAAACAATATTCACATCTCTCTTGTATTCTATAAGTTTTTTTACCACACTTGGAAGATTTAGGAAAGAGCAGATTAAAATTTCATCAGCTCCAATACAGTTCTCAACTGCCTTAGTTCCGTTAGTTGTACTCATATAGATATCTTTTCCAGAAACTTTTTCTTTTGTAAATTCTAAGGGAGAATTTCCCAAATCAAATCCATCTATTTTAAGAGCATTTCTCTCTCCGCATTTAATAATATTTTTTAAATTTCTGCATCTCTCTTGTATAGTTTCTATATCTCTAAAAGGAAAAATTTTTTCAGCACCATTGGAAAGTGCTGTAACCATAACAGATGTAGCACGAAGAACATCTATTACCACACATATTTTTCCTTTTACCTTTTCCTGTGAAACCTCATCAGCTGTAAAGATTATATCTGCTTTCATAATAACACTCCTTATAAATTTTAAAATTTATAAAATAATTATATCACAAAGAGAAAAATTTTTTTAGTTTTCGCATTTCCCTTGTATAAAAATTTCTTGTCTTTTTATTGAAAAATATGGTATCTTATAATAAGATTAATTTTTTAGGAGGGAGAATTTTTATGATAAAAAGACATAATCTTGGAACAAGATACAGTGAGGCTGTAATTCATAATGGGACAGCATATCTTTGCGGACAATGTTGCTTTGAAGGGAATGAATCTGAAAAAGATGTAAAACAACAAACAAGAGAAACTCTTGCAAATATAGACAGAGTTTTAAAAGAGATAGGAACTGATAAGACAAAAGTTTTGATGGCTACAATCTATCTGAAAGATATAAAAGATTATGCAGCTATGAACGAAATTTGGGACGAGTGGATTGCAGAGGGGCATTTCCCTGCAAGAGCTTGTGTTGAGGCTGCACTTGCAGAAGAGGAGCTTCTTGTAGAAATAGTTGTTACAGCAGCTGTATAAAATATACAAGAGAGATGTGAAAAATTTCTGTATTAACTATAAAAGAGGGGATATTCCCCTCTTTTGTTGTATTATTCTATTTTTTCTCTATCCATCTCTTTGAAGAATATCACCATAAAAGGAATGGAGATAAGAGCTGTAAGGAGATCGGAGATAGGCTGTGCTATCTGTATTCCAAAAATTCCAAAAGATTGTGAAAGTATTATTATAAGAGGGAGAAAGAATATTCCCTGTCTGGCAGAGGCAAGAAATGTTCCCTGCCATGATTTTCCCACAACCTGAAGAGCCATATTGGAGATAGTAAGAGTTGGGTGAGTAGGAAGAGCAAGACACTGCATTTTTATTGCAAGAGTACCTATTGCCACAACAGCCAAATCTTCTTTACGGAAAAATTCCATAATATCCTGTGCAAAGAAAAATCCAAAAACTCCAAAAGCCGTCATAATAACAGTTCCCAGTTTTGTAGTAAAAAATATAGCTTCTTTTACCCTGTCATATTTTTTTGCTCCATAGTTATACCCTATAACAGGCTGAAATCCTTGTCCCAAACCTATCAGAGCAGACATTGTAAACATAAAAATCCGTCCCACAATAGACATTGCAGCAACAGCAGAATCTCCAAAAGCAGAGGCACTGACATTTAAAGTAATTGTTGCAATACTTGCAAGAGATTGACGAGATAGAGAAGGAAGCCCTGTTTTTACAATAAGCAGATAGGTGCTGATTTTTTTTGAAACATTTTTAATGTGAAGCCTTGTAGTACTTTTTTTTCTCAAAAACCAAGATATAAGAATAGAAAAGCTTATACACTGACTGAAAAGAGTGGCTATTGCAGCCCCAGAAATCCCAAGATTAAAAGTAAAGATAAATATGGGATCAAGTATCATATTCAAAACTCCCCCAAAAGTAAGCCCTACCATAGCAAGAGCAGCCTTTCCTTCTGAACGGAGAATATTATTCATCACAAAAGATGTACACATTATAGGAGCACCAAACAGTATATATTTAGCATAATCTTTGGCATAGGGAAGAATTGTTTCTGTTGCCCCCAAATTTCTCATAAGTTCATTTAAAAACAACACACCAAAGAGAGTAAGAAAAGAGCCAAAAAGAAGAGCAGCGAAAAACCCTGATGAAGCAATAGTGTCTGCATCGCTGTTTTTCTGCTGTCCCAAAAGCCTTGATATATTACTTCCCGAACCCATTCCAAGCCCAAACCCTATAGCCTGAATAACAGCCATAAGAGAGAAAACTATTCCAACAGCCCCTGCAGCACTTGTTCCCAGCTTTGAAACAAAAAAAGTATCAGCCATATTATATATAGAAGAAACAAGCATACTTATAATAGTTGGAATTGCCAAAGAAACAATAAGTTTTGGCACAGGAGTTTCAGTCATTTTTTTAAATTGTATTTTTGAATGTTCTGCTGCAGTCATATACTCTCCCCCTAATCTGTTGTAAATTTTTCTTTAAAATTTTTTAAATCACACAAATTTTGATTATAATCTATTAACAATTTTGAGAAAAAAGAATGCAAATATTTAAAATCAGGAGATATTTTAAGAGTTATATCACTAAAATTTGATATAACAAGAGCATTTCTAAAAAACAGTGAATTTTCCTTAAACAAATCATTATTAACATGATATCCTTTAGTTCTTAAATATTTTTCAATAAAAACTGCTGTTGTTCTTGTATTTCCTTCAACAAAAGGATGAACCTGCCATATTGCAGATGTAAATTTTGAAATTCTTTTAACCTGTTCTTCAGAAGAAAGTTTTGCATAATCAATATTTTTTTCCTCTTCAAAATCATATTTCAAATATTCCATTAAATCTTGATAATTACCATAGATTACAGTTTTCCCATTTAAAATATCTTCTTTTTTGCTGATATTGTAATCTCTGAATACACCGGCATAATCTTTTATAGAGCCTTCAAAAACTCCTTGAAAAAGATGTCTGTGTATACTTTTTAGATATATAGGGCTGAAGGTAAAACCTCCATCTTCTAAAAGCTCTGCAATTCTTGTAGAAACAATATCACATTCTCTGGTATCTCTTTCCTCTTTTTTATTTAAATCTCTGTTTTCATAATATTTAGATAATTTTTCTTCAATTTCTTTATAAGAACTTTCTCCATTTATAGATTGAATTATAAGCTCTTTTAAATATGGAGAGGGATTAAGACCGTCAACTTTATTTAATCCAACAGCAATTTCCCAGTTATTTTTTTTTATCTCTTTATTTTTTAATTCTTCAATTTTGTCATAAGTTTTTGTCATAATAACTCCTCTTTGACTTTTAATATAAGTATATTATATCATAAAGAGAAAAACGGTGTAAAAATTAATTTACACCGTTTTTTTAGGGATATTGCCAAGAGAACTGAATTAGGGAAATATAGGTATCTCTTGGCAACAAGTTTTATAATAATTTCTTAGCACAGAAAATTATTAGTTTGTTAATTAGAATTTGTAAGATACTCCAGCTGTAATTCTGTCTGTATCTCCTTTATCTGTAAATATCATTTCATATTTAGCATCAATTCCAACACCGTTTTCGTGAATATATTCTGCTCCAACATGAGTTCTTATTTTGTTATCTGCAATATCTTCTTCATCAATAAGAGTGATATCTTTTCCATAAAGAGTGTATCTTCCATCATCAGATTTGCTTACTTCAGTAAGAACAAATTCTGCTCCTGCTTTAAGAGATAGAGTTCCATTATAAACATCAAAGTCTTTTATAACATTTCCTCCAAAAGCTCCCTCAAATATAGTTACATCTTGCTCGTCTATTCTGAAGTTTGCATCTTTACTTTCTACAGCATCTTGATTGATTAGGCTGTATCTAGCACTTACAACAGGTTGTAATCTCATGCTGTCAGATAGTTTGTAATCTTTTGTTCCTTTTAATGCAAATGTAAGAGCTGTACTGTCAGAGCTTCCATCTGTAATCATATTGTAATTTGAAGCTGATGTTGCAAGGTTAAGATCTAAATCACTCTTAGTATATCCAACATTAGCTGTTAAATCTATACCAGTTTGAGTTTTGTGTTTCATATAAAGACCTGCATAAGTGTTATCTCCGTCAAGTTTTCCTCCTCCGTTGATATCCACTTTTGTATCTCCTTTTCCAAATACAGCTCCGTATGATGTTGTATCATTTACACCATATTCAATCATACCAACTGTACCTGTAATATCTCCGTCGTATCCTTTAGAAGCTTTTCCGCCGTCAAATTCAGTGTCAGAATTTACATATTTACCATATGCAATCCATTCTCCTGCCCCTGCTTTTCTTCCAAAATCATCAACTATAGACATATATGTATCTGTAACATCTTTTGTTACTGCATAACCTGTTGTATAGAATGCAGAAGCTGTAGTATCAACTTTTTTTACTTCTTCTATAAGTTCATTTGCATTTGAATAGTTTACAATATATCTTAAATTATCATCTTTAGATATATAACCAAGCATTGCATCGTAAACTCCTTTATAATTTGCAAGAGTTTCTCCATCTTTATTTTTAATTTCAGAAGCTTCTTTAACAGATAAAACTACATCTCCATTTTTATCAACTTCTGTATTAAATATTGAAGCTCCATATACTTCTGTTGTTTTTGTTACTTCTGTTTTTTGTCCATCTTCTTCAACTTTTGTAGTGTAATTTCCAAGTTTGTAGTTAGTGTCAATTACAAATTTATCTCCAACACCTACATTGAAATCTTTTCCAAGAATATATTTTATTCCTTTTGTTGCAGATACTGTGAAATCTGTTCCTTTATCTACGATATTATCTAAATCAGTAGTAACTTTTCCTGTATTATTGTTCATTTCTACATATAATCTTCCATTTGTAACATTTAAAGAAGTTTGGTTATTTGCTTTACTGCTATTACTAAATCCTAATTTTCCTTTTCCTATATACCAGTTTCCGTCTGTTAAGTTTAATTTTTCTGTGTTCATTACATTATAATCAAAAATATTTCCTCTATCTGCACTGATTACACTTAGGCTAAGAGTATCCTCTCCTGCTCCCATATCTATAGTATGATTATACCCTTTATTTGAAGTAACTCTGATACTGTCATCAGAAGCACCAAGTTTTATATCTCCGCCAATATTAGTTATTTCAGATATTTGAAGTTCTAAATCATTTCCTTCTGTAATATTTGCTCCATTAATACCATTTTTGATAACAACATTTTCTCCAAGAACAATTCTGTTAATTTCATTTTCTGCTGTTACTCCAAAATTAATATCAAATTTTTCTGCTTCAATATTTTTAAAAGTTAAATCTGTATAGTTATCTTCTGCTTTGACAATACCGTTTGAAACAAGGCTTGTATCTGCATTTGATATTAATATAGTTTTAACTTGTCTGTCTGCTTCTTCTTTTGTTACTCTATTTCCTTTTTCATCTTTTCCACCATTACCTGCTGTAAGTCCTATTCCTGCTTCTTCTCCTACAACACTTCCCACAATCTCTGCATTTCCAACAATATCTAAGATTGCTCCATTTGAAAGTTTGACAGTTGTTACCTCTGAAACTCCCTTATCTTTTATTGCAGAAATTACAGTATTTCCTGCTATTGTAAATTTTTCTCCTGATTGAATATCAAGAAGAGTTCCTTTATTTGTAAAATATCCTGTAATAGTAGTGTTTATAAGGTTTAAATTTTTATTTTCATCATTTTTATAAGTGAATACTGCTTTTCCTGAAAAATCATCTGTAACAACAGCATTTAGATTTTTATCCTTCAGATTTTCTGCTATAGTAACACTTCCATTTTTTATATATCCGCTTGTTTTTCCAGTTTCAGCTTCTCCAACTGTATTATTTGTTATTGTATCTTCGTTTTTAAATTCTACAACATTTTTATTTATTCCATCTTTATTATCTTTATCTACAACTTCAAAAGAGCTATTTAAAACAACTCCGTTATTTATAAAATTATCTGTGATATTTCCTTTAGTATTATTAATAACAATCATACCATTATTAACAACATTTTCTTTATTATTCACATCATTTGAATAAATTCCTGTTCCATTTGTATTGATAATTATTCCTTCATTATATGCTTTTGCGTTATCTTTAACTTCTATAAGTGAAGTGTTGCTTCCTTTTATAATTCCATAGTTATATGCACTGTTTGTTTCTCCTGTAACAGATTGAGCAAATTTATCTTTATTTTCTGCTGTAAGAAGTCCATAGTTTTTTATTTTAGAGTTTAAGGCATCTTGTCTGATTTCCTGTCCATTTCCATTTATAGAATTAATTACTCCATAGTTATACATTGTATTGCTATCTACTTTATTTAATATTTGTCCAGAATTTTTACTTTGAATATATCCAAAATTATAAACCTGATTATTTTTATCATTTTCTATATTAAATCCAACATATTGTCCATTTCCCTCAGATAAAATAACTCCATAATTTTCAACAGTAGCATTTTTACCTCCTAATGATGATTGCCCACCACCATCGCCACGAGCTCCAGTAGTTATAATAATTCCATAATTGACAGCTTTACTTCCCCAGTTTAAATATTGTCCTATTCCATCTCCTAATAAAATACCTTTATTTTCTAATTTAGAGCCATTTTGTCCGTTTTTTCCAACAACTATTCCTGTATTTGTTCCTTTTTCTCCATCTTTACTTTCTATAACATTTAATTCTCCTGATAAAGCTCCACTTTCTAAAAGTTCTTTTGTAGTTTTTGAAATCACACTGTTAGAAATATTTGGAATTGTATCTACTTTCCCGTCCCCTGTTACATCAAATCCTGTAAAAGATATCTCTCCATTTTCAGCAACTGATATTGTATATTTTCCTGTACTGTCTTTATATTCTCCCTGCTTTATATTGCTTTTTCCAAGTCCTGTTAAATAATGTTCAGCTTTTTCAAAATTATTCATTTCTTCCACAGGTTTATCCCCTGCAAAAGCAACCATTCCAGTAATTAAAAAAGTAACTACTAACCCCAGTGTTATTTTCACTTTTCTCTTCAAAAATCTTTTTAAAGAACTTTCAATATAATTTTTTCCCATATTATCCCTCCAGTTTTGTAAATAAAATTTTTAAATTAAATAACTTAAATACAACTTCTGTATTTTTTAAACAAAAGTTTTAATAAGCTAATAAAGATTTATTTTTATTTATATTATAAATATTTACCATCTTAAATATTTAT
>DXWL01000016.1:23997-38478 GCA_019416865.1 Fusobacterium sp. | reverse complement strand
GAAACAATTTTTAATATCGAGAATTTTATTTTTACAATTTTATAAATGCAACAGCTTCTTTTTTGTATGTAAGCTATGAAAATTTATAGAAAAATATATTTTTTAGCACTCACATATAAAAATGGCTAAAAAAATATTGACAAAAGGTGAAAAATATAGTAAATTATGTTTGTGGTTAGCAATCCGGTATGATGAGTGCTAACAGGAGGATGAGAGAAATGTTAACTGACAGAGAAAAGCTGGTACTTAATGCTATAATAGATTTTTATCTGAGATTTGGAGAAACAATAGGTTCCAGAACTTTGGTAAAAAGATATAATATTGATTTATCATCAGCAACAATCAGAAATGTTATGTCTGATTTGGAAGACAGAGGATTTATTGAAAAAACACACTCATCTTCCGGAAGAATTCCCACAGATTTGGGATACAAATATTATCTGAGTGAGCTTTTAAAAATAGAAAAACTTTCCAGAGAAGAGAAGGACAGAATAAATACTGAGTATGAGAAAAAAGTCAACGAACTTGATGGAATACTTCAGCAAACTTCATCTCTTCTGTCAAAGCTTACAAGCTATGCTTCAATAGTTATAGAGCCTGACTATAGAAAAGAGAGAATAAAAAAAATAGAGCTTGTTCATATAGATGACTATATAATCTTAGCTATAATTGTTACAGAAGATTTAAGTGTGGTAACTAAAAAAATTAGGCTTGAAGAGGGCATCACCAGAGAAGAAGTTGAAAAATTATCTAAAACTTTAAATGAAAAAATCAAGACTAATAGTATAAAAAGCTATGAAATTGAAAACTTCATAAAAGTAAATCATCAAAAATATGCAGATATTGAAAAAGAGATATATCAAGATATTGAAGGAAGATTATTCGTAGATAACTCTCCAAGCATATTTAAAGATAAAAATGTCAGCGATGTATTAGATGTTCTTGAGATGTTTAACAACAAAAAAGATATTAAAGATATCTTTGAAGATATAATAAGCAGCAGAGAAAATGAAGAGGGGCATGTAAATGTAATATTAGGAGATGACCTTCCTATAAAAGGACTGGAGGATTACAGTTTTGTATATTCTGTGTACAAACAGGGAGATTCAAAAGGAGTAATCGGAGTAATTGGTCCTAAGAGAATGCCTTATTCAAAAACAATGGGACTTATCCAGTATGTAAGCAACGAAGTTGAAAAAGTAATAAACAGCGAAAAGCTTTTAATAAATAAGAAAAATAAAAAATAAGGAGTTGAACAGATGTCAGCACAAGATAAAGAAAAATTAAATGAGGAATTGGAAAAAGAAAATATGAAGACTCCTGAAGCTGAAGCAGCAGAAGAGGTGAAAGCTGATGAAGCAGGAACTGAAAACTGCCAAGAAGAGATAGCAAAACTTAAAGCTGAACTTGATGACTGGAAACAGTCTTATATGAGAAAACAGGCAGATTTCCAAAACTTTACAAAGAGAAAAGAAAGAGAGATGGAAGAGCTTAGAAAATTTGCTTCTGAAAAGATTATAACAAAACTTCTTGATGGAATGGATAATCTTGAAAGAGCAATAACTTCATCATCTCAAACAAGAGATTTCGATGGACTTGTAAAAGGTGTGGAACTGATTTTAGGAAATCTTAAAGATATAATGAAATCAGAGGGAGTTGAAGAAATAATTACGGAAAATGCAGAATTTGACCCACATGAACATATGGCTGTGATGGTTGAAAATAGTGAGGAACATGATGATAACAAAATTATTATGGAACTTCAAAAAGGTTATAAAATGAAGGGAAAAGTTATAAGACCTTCAATGGTTAAAGTTTGTAAGAAATAGTTTTTAAAACTGTTTTAAATATATTTTATTTTGTAAATAATTTTTAAATTTTATGGATAAATTAGGAGGCAGATTATAATGGCAAAAATTATAGGTATTGACTTAGGTACAACAAACTCTTGTGTAGCAATAATGGAAGGTGGATCTGCAAGTATAATAACAAACGCAGAAGGAGCTAGAACTACTCCATCAGTTGTAAATATAAAAGATAATGGAGAAATAATTGTAGGAGAAATTGCAAAAAGACAAGCAATAACAAATCCTACTTCAACAGTACTTTCAATCAAAACTCATATGGGTTCAGATTATAAAGTACATATCAATGGAAAAGATTACACTCCTCAAGAAATATCAGCAATGATTCTTAAAAAACTTAAAAAAGATGCTGAAGCATATCTTGGAGAAGAAGTAAAAGAAGCAGTAATTACAGTTCCAGCTTACTTTACAGACGCTCAAAGACAAGCAACTAAAGACGCTGGAGCAATTGCAGGACTTGAAGTAAAAAGAATTATAAACGAACCTACAGCAGCAGCTCTTGCATATGGACTAGATAAAAATAAAGATGAAAAAGTTCTTGTATTCGACTTAGGAGGAGGTACATTTGACGTATCTATCCTTGAAATTGCTGATGGGGTAATTGAAGTACTTGCAACAGCAGGAAACAACCACTTAGGTGGAGATGACTTTGACGCAAAAATAATCGATTGGTTAGTAACTGAATTCAAAAAAGAACAAGGAATTGACCTTTCAAATGATAAAATGGCATACCAAAGATTAAAAGATGCAGCTGAAAAAGCTAAAAAAGAACTTTCAACAATGATGGAAGCTCAAATATCTTTACCATTTATCACAATGGATGCAACAGGACCTAAACACTTAGAAATGAAATTAACAAGAGCAAAATTCAACGACTTAACTAAAGATCTTGTTGAAGCAACTCAAGGACCTACAAGAACAGCTCTTTCTGATGCAGGACTTACACCAGCAGATATTGATGAAGTATTACTTGTTGGAGGATCTACAAGAATGCTTTCAGTTCAAGAATGGGTAGAATCTTACTTTGGTAAAAAACCTAATAAAGGAATCAACCCAGATGAAGTGGTTGCAGCAGGAGCAGCAATTCAAGGTGGAGTTTTAATGGGAGATGTTAAAGATGTATTACTTCTTGACGTTACTCCACTATCACTTGGAATCGAAACTCTTGGAGGAGTATGTACAAGAATTATTGAAAAAAATACAACTATCCCAGTTAAAAAATCTCAAGTGTTCTCAACTGCAGTAGATAACCAACCAGCAGTTACAATCAATGTACTACAAGGTGAAAGAGCAAAAGCAGCTGACAACCATAAATTAGGAGAATTCAACCTAGAAGGAATTCCAGCAGCACCAAGAGGAATCCCTCAAATCGAAGTTACATTTGATATCGACGCAAACGGTATCGTTCATGTATCAGCAAAAGATTTAGGAACTGGTAAAGAAAATACAGTAACAATTTCAGGATCAACTAACCTTTCATCTGAAGAGATTGAAAGAATGAAAAAAGATGCTGAAGCTAATGAAGCTGAAGATAAAAAATTCAAAGAATTAGTAGAAACAAGAAACAAAGCAGATATGTTAATCGCTTCTACTGAAAATACACTTAAAGATCACTCTGGAAAAGTAACAGAAGATGAAAAGAAAGCAATTGAAGCAGCGTTGGAAGAATTAAAACAAGTTAAAGACAGAGATGATAAAGCAGCAATTGAAGCAGCAATTGAAAAATTATCAAAAGTAGCACAAAAATTAGCTGAAGAAGTTTACAAAGAAGCTCAGGCTAAACAACAAGCCGGTGCAGCTGGTCAGCAAGGTTCTACTGAAAACGCTAAAAAAGATGATGACATAGAAGACGCTGAAATAGTAGACTAATAACATTTAAAGTATAACTGTTTAGTTGGGAATAGAGTAAGCCTCTATTCCCAATTAATTTATATGGGTAAAATTGTAGAAAATAAAAATATAGTAAAAAGAGGACTGCATATGGAATATTTATTAAGAAACAGTGAGTTGGAAATAAGAGTATTATCACATGGAGCTGAACTTTCAGGAATAAAAGATTTAAAAACAAATGAGGAATATATGTGGCAGAAAGATCCAAAGTTTTGGGCTAAATCTTCTCCTGTACTTTTTCCTTTTGTAGGAATATTAAAAGATGGAAGATATACTTATGAAGGAAAAGAATATAAGATTTCTAATCGTCATGGTTTTGCAAGAGATTATGAACATGAAGTTTCTTCAAAAGGTGATAATTTTATAGAGTTTGTTTTTTCTTCAAATGAAGAAACAAAAAAAATATATCCTTTTGATTTTAAATTTTATATGAAATATATTCTTGAAGGCAGAAAACTTATTCTTGAATACAGAGTTGAAAATATAGGAGATAATGAGATGTATTTCTCTTTGGGAGCTCACCCTGCTTTTTCTATGCCTGTTGGAAATGGAGTTGATTTTTCAGATTATTATATTGAATTTGAAAAAGATGAAGAGGGAATTTCAAAAATAATTGAGAATGCTCTTGTATTATCAAGGAAAACAAAAAAAGTATTTGAAGGAAAAATATTTGAACTTAATAAAAATTCTTTTATAGATGATGCAGTAATACTTGAAAATACTAATTCAAAAATAGTATACTTAAAGAGCAAAAAAAATAACAGAAAAATAGAATTCAAATATGATGGTTTTAGATATATGGCTTTTTGGAATATGCCAGGAGCAGAGTTTATATGTTTTGAGCCTTGGAATGGAATAACCGATTTTGATAACTGCTCAGGTGATTTAAAAGAAAAGGCAGGAATAGAAAAGATTGGTGCAGGAGAAATAGATAAAAAAGCTATTGAGATAACTATTTTTTAATTTTGAAATGAAAGTTTGAGAAAGTTGGAGGAATAAAAAATGGAAAAAAAAGATTATTATGATCTTTTGGGGGTAGAAAAAACAGCCAGTGAAAATGATATAAAGAAAGCATACAGAAAACTAGCTATGAAATATCACCCTGATAAATTCAGCAATGCCAGTGAAAAAGAGAAGAAAGAAGCTGAAGATAAGTTCAAAGAGATAAATGAAGCATATCAGGTTCTTTCTGATGCAGATAAGAGGGCAAAATATGACAGATTCGGACATGCCGCTTTTGAAAACGGCGGTGGAGGAGCTGGAGGATTTGGTGGCTTCGGAGGATTTGAAGGATTTGGAAACGCTGAAGATATCTTCTCTTCATTCTTTGGAGGAGGAAGTCCTTTTGGAGGGGGAGGAAGAAGAAGAGGCCCTGAACCAGGAGCAGATTTAAGATATGATATTACTTTAACACTTGAAGAAGTGGCAAAAGGTGTTGAAAAAGAGTTTACATACAGAAGACAAGGAAAATGTTCTGCTTGTAATGGAACAGGTGCAGAGCCTGGAAGCAACATGAAAACTTGTGATAAATGTAATGGAACAGGAAGAATAAAAACAGTTCAAAGAACTGTATTCGGAAATTTTGAAAGTGTTGAAGAGTGTGATAAATGTAAGGGAAAAGGAAAAATCCCTGAAAAGAAATGTAAAAAATGTAACGGAACAGGTGTAGAAAGAGAAACTGTTAAAAAGAAAGTTAAAATCCCTGTAGGAATAGAAGAAGGACAAAGATTAAGACTTGCAGGAATGGGAGATGCAAGTACAGAGGGAGGACCTAACGGAGATCTGTATATCTTTATTCATGTAAAAGAACATGATTTCTTTATCAGACATGGAAATGATATAATCTGTGAGGTGCCTATCACTTTTGCAAAAGCAACTCTTGGCGGAGATGTGGAAATTCCTACTCTTAACGGTAAGAAAAGTATAAAAATCCCTGCAGGAACTCAAAATGGAAAAGTGTTCAGATTAAAAGGTGAAGGAATAAATAATCCTAGAAGTTATGCACCAGGTGATCAGCTTGTAAAAATAATAATAGAAGTTCCTACTAACCTAAATGATGATCAGAAAGAACTTCTTCAAAAATTTGATGAGAGCCTGAAAGATAAAAATTATAAGATGAACAAAAGTTTTTTTGAAAAGCTGAAAGATATCTTTAAAAACTAATCAGACATTGAAAAAACACACTAGTTATGATATACTAAGAGATGAATGAACTTAAATTTTCTAGGAGGAAGCAATGGCAGAAATATTTGCAAAATATGGTACATGGATAATGGTTGCTCTTTGGATTGCTATCATTTATCTATTTATGATATTACCAAACAAAAAGAAACAGAAAAAACAAAAAGAGATGTTTGATTCTTTAAAAGAAGGAGATGAAATAGTTACTATTGGTGGAATAAAAGGAACTATATCATCTGTTCAGGAAGATTATATCCAAATAAGAGTAGATAAAGGTGTTCACCTTACAATAAGAAAATCAGCAGTAGCTGTAGTATTAAAATAGTAAAATAAAGATTTAAGAGGACAACTGTGATAACTCTGTTTGATGTTGTCCTCTTTTTTAATAAATCATAATCAATTATTAGGAGGAAAAGATGCAGAAAAAAATAGTTACTGTTCTGCTGTTTTTATTAACAACAATATTATCATTTGCTTCAACAGTGGAGAGAGTAAGATTTAACACATATCCTCCACAGATAGTTTTTGATTTGAGTGCAGATACTCCTCGTTATACAGTTGACTATGATGAGTATAACAGACTTCTTTTTTTGGATATTGGAGATACAGGAATTTCTCGTGATAAGAATATTAAAAATGGACTTTCAAAATATGTAGAAAAGATACAAAGGGTAGATTACAGTAAATCAAGCGGATATTTCATTACTTTGAATAAAAATATATTCCATAAGGTTTCTCTTTGGAAAAATCCAAACGGACTTGTGGTTGATCTTTCTAAAAATGCTCAGAACAAACAGTATACAGTGGTAATTGACCCTGGGCATGGAGGAAAAGATCCTGGAGCAGTGGGGCTTAAAGGAACAAAGGAAAAAGATATTGCTCTTGCAGTGGGAAAATATCTTCGTGATGAGCTTAAAAAAGATTTTAATGTTGTTATGACAAGGGACAGCGATGAGTTTATAACTCTTACAAACAGAAGTAAAATTTCAAACGGAGTTAGGGCAGATCTTTTTATCAGTGTTCATATAAATTCTGCTGAAAATAGTAATTTAAGTGGAATGGAGATATTCTATTTTTCTAAAAAATCATCACCTTATGCTGAAAGAATAGCTCAGTTTGAAAACAGTGTAGGGGCAAAATATGGAGAGGATACAAATAATATTGTGCAGATAATGGGGCAGATAGCCTATAATAAAAATCAAGAAAAATCTATAAAACTTGCACAGGGACTTAATAAAGATATGTCTGCCAGAATGAAAATGAGAGATAGGGGAATTCACGGGGCAAACTTTGCAGTGCTTAGAGGTATAAACAGTCCCGGAATACTTATTGAGCTTGGATTTATAAGAAATCCTGAAGACCATAGAAAGATGACGAACAGAACAAATCAAAAGATAATGGCTCAAAAAATAGCAGAGCATGTAAGAAAATATTTTTATTAATTTAGGAGATAAAAATGCTTAAAAAGATAAAAGAGATGAAAAAAGTAGGTAAAGTAAAAGAAGTTCAGGAAGAGATTGTTGAAAAATCAGCAGAAGAAAAAGAGCTTGAGATTAAATTAAAAAAGAAAAAATTGATAATAAGAACAGCTGTTATGTGGGGGCTTGTAGTTATTTTTGGGCTTTTATATCACAGAGCAGAGGTAAGAGCAAATAATCCAGAGATTGTTTTTACAAGAACAGATGAAGCTCCTAAAAATTTAAAAGATAAGATATATATTTTCTATCCTGAAAATGGAAAAATTACAAATACAGAGATAGAAATTCCAAAAGTAAAAACAAGAGATGAACTTCTTTCAGCAACAGCTGAACAGATTGTAAATAAACTTGAAACTATTGGAGCTGCTCCAAAAATTCAGATGAAAGATGTAACTTATTATATCGTTGATAAAAAAATATATCTGGACCTTCCTGAGAAAATTTTTGAAAATGTAAAAGATGCAAGAACAGAACTTTTAATTCTTTACTCTTTTGTAAACAGCTTCACAAATATCGAAGGGGTTGAAAGTGTAAGATTTTTAATAAATAATGCTGACCTTGAAAAAGTGAAATATGCAAATCTTATGAGAGATTATTCTTATAAAAAATCAATATAGGCGGTAAAAATGGATATTGAAAAAATTGATATAGACAGATTAAGAGAATGTGTAAAAAATAGACTTTCAGCCAAAAGATTTAACCATGTTTTAGGAGTTGAAAAAATGTGTGTTGCTCTTGCTGAAAAATATGGAGCTGATGTAAAAAAAGCTCGTATAGCAGCTCTGTTTCATGACTATATGAAAGAAACAAACGTCAAAGTATTAGAGAAAATATGTGAAAGTGTGCCAGAAGTAAAAGGTTATGAAAATCTTTCAGAGATACTTCATGGATTTGCAGGTGGGATAGAGGCTGAAAAAGAGTTTGGAATAGCAGATGAAGATATTTTAAATGCAGTGAAATATCATACAATTGGAAGAGAGGGAATGAGTACCTTAGAAAAAATTGTATATATCGGTGATGCAATAGAAGAGGGAAGAGATTATCCTTGTGTAAACGAGATCAGAGAGGAAACGTTTAAAAATCTTGATGATGGGATAATTTTAGAAGTGAGCAGAAAAATAGACTACCTTAAAGAAAAAGGTGGAACTATTCATATAAATACAATAAAAATGAGAGATGATCTGCTTAAAAAATAAAAAATTGAAGGGAGATGGATTTATGAATATAGAAAAAGATTTGGCTAAAATAAAAGAGTATATAAATGAGAGAAAAAAATCTTTGGCTCTTGATGAGATTTATGCTGTTTTAAACTGGTCTCCTAAATATAAAAAAGATAACAGAATAATAGTTGATTCGTGGGTTGAAGCAGGTGAACTTGTAAAAAATAAGAAGGGAAGATACAATACTCCTGAAAATGCCGGAATGGTAAAAGGTGTATTTTCAATTATAAAAAATAGATTTGCTTTTGTAGATACAGAAACAGAGGGAATATTTATTCCAAGAAAGGATTTTAACGGAGCTCTTAACGGGGATACTGTTCTTGTAAGAATAACAGAAGCTGATTTCAGAAGCGGAAAAAAAGAGGGAACAGTTGAAAAAATAATAAAAAGAGAGAATGATACTGTTGTAGGAATTCTTCACAAAAGGGATTCTTTTGGATTTGTTGTACCAACTCACTCTTTTGGACAGGATATATATATTCCGAAAAAATTTTTAAAAATGGCAAAAGATGGGGAACTTGTTCTTGTAAAAATAGATTTCTGGGGAGATAAAACTAGAAAACCTGAGGGACAGATAATAGAAAAACTGGGAGATCCTTTAGACAGTGATGTTATGATAGAGGCTCTTATCAAAAGAACAGGACTTAGTGAAAGTTTTCCAAATGAGGTATTAAAAGAAGCAAGAAATATAAAAACAGAGATAACAAAAGAGGAGAGAGAGGGAAGAAGAGATCTGACTAATCTTCCTATTATAACAATTGACGGTGCTGATGCAAAGGATCTTGACGATGCTGTTTATGTGGGAAAACTTGAAAATGGAAACTTTAGACTTGTGGTTAGTATTGCAGATGTAAGCCACTATGTAAAAGAGGGATCTGCTCTTGATAAAGAAGCTCTAAAGAGAGGAAATTCAGTATATCTTGTAGACAGAGTTCTTCCTATGCTTCCTAAAGAGATATCAAATGGAATATGTTCTCTTAATCCTAATGAGGAAAAACTTACTTTTACTTGTGATATGGAGATAACACCAGAAGGAAAAGTTGTATCTGCAGATACATATAAATCTATAATTAAAACAGTTTACCGTATGACATATGATAATGTAAATAAAATTTTTGAAGGGGACGAAGAGGTAACAAAAGAGTATGAAAGCATAAAAGAGATGTGTTTTACAATGCTTGAACTTTCAAAAATTATAAGAGAGATAAAATATAAGAGGGGAAGTATAGATTTTGAACTTCCTGAAATTCAAGTTGTGCTTGATGAAAATAAAAAAGTTGAATATTTAAGAAGAAGGGACAGAGGAGAAGCTGAGAGAGTAATCGAAGATTTTATGATTGAAGCTAATGAGGCTGTGGCTGAAAAACTTTTTTGGCTTGAGGTACCTAGTATTTACAGAACACATGAAAAACCTGACAGCGAAAGAATAGAAGCTCTTAATGATACTCTTGGAAAATTTGGTTATAGAATACATTCAGCAGAGGGGCTTCACCCTAAAAAATTCCAGTCAATTATAGAGGATTCAAAAGAGAAGGGAATAAGTATGATAGTTCATAAGATGATACTTATGGCTCTTAAACAAGCAAGATATACACCTGAAAATATAGGACATTTTGGACTTGCTTCAAGTTATTATACACATTTTACTTCTCCTATAAGAAGATATGCTGACCTTATGATTCACAGAATATTAGGAGCAACTCTTCATGGATATCCAAAACAAAAATATATAGATAAACTTGAAAAATCACTTGGTACAATATGCACAGCTATTTCAAAAACAGAAAGAGATGCTATGAAGGCAGAAGATGAAAGTGTAAAAATCAAGGTTGTAGAATATATGCTTGATAAAGTTGGAGAAACTTTCAAAGGAACTATCACAGGATTTGCAAGCAGAAAAGTATTTATTGAAACAGAAGAACTTGTTGAATGTATGTGGGATGTAACAAATTCTCCTCATTACTATGAGTTTGATGAGATTGAATATGCTATGGTGGACAAAGACAACGGAGCAGTGTATAATCTTGGAGATAAGATAGAAATAATAGTGGTGAGAGCCGATATGGCAGAACTTGAAATAGAGGTAGCACCTTATACAGAGGAATTTTTTACAGAGATTAAGAAATAAAAGAGCCTTGGCAGGGGAGTGAGGAGAAGCTGACAGAATTTTTCTGTGCAGTTTTTCCTTGCCTTTTAATAGAAATTATCGGAGGAAATATGATATTAGCAAATAATAAAAAAGCATATTTTGACTATTTTGTGGAAGATACCATTGAAGCTGGAATTGAGCTTGTGGGAAGTGAGGTAAAATCTGCAAAAGCTGGAAAAGTAAGTATAAAAGAGGCATTTGTCAGAATAATTAACGGAGAGGTTTTTATTATGGGAATGTCAATAGTTCCGTGGGAATATGGAAGTGTTTACAATCCTGAAGAGAGAAGAGTAAGAAAGCTTCTTCTTAATAAAAAAGAGATAAAAAAATTTCATGAAAAAGTTACTCAAAAAGGGTATACTATTGTTCCTCTTAATGTTCATCTTTCAAGAGGGTATGTAAAAGTTGATATAGCTCTTGGAAGAGGTAAGAAAACTTATGACAAGAGAGAGAGCATAGCCAAAAAAGATCAGCAGAGAGATATGGACAGAATGATGAAAGTGAGATAGATTGTTGATTTAATAAAAAATAAGTGCTATAATATATTGCATAAAAAAATTGAATATTGGGGACGCAAAGGTTTCGACAGGGCAGGAAGGTCATAGGTAGCAGGTCAGGCTGACCGCTGTGAGAGGTCAACTCATCGTTTTAGATGGAAACAACGAATACGCTTTAGCTGCTTAGTTAAGTCAGCTGCTCCGGTTTTCTCAAGGCCGTTAAGAGAATTCCAAGGGGTATAACCAAATTTACGGATTACTCAGAGCAGAGTCTTGATGTTTTGAGGACATTTAAAAGACTGGTATTATCTGTCTATGTCTGTGTAGTTGGGTAGTACGAGATTAATCACAGAATAAACTTGTAGAAGCTTATGGTGCTTTTTGTTTTGGACACGGGTTCGATTCCCGTCGTCTCCACCAAATATAGACTAATTATATTTTTAAAAAGTATATTTAATAATTTTAGTAAAAGATTCATCTTGTTGAATTAGGTTTTTCCTATTTAAATAAGATGCTTTTTTTATTTATTTATATATTTTTTTGTGATAAACTTATAAATAAGGAAGGATAACTTTATAAATTTATTATAATAATAAAAAATGGCAGAGTGATTTTGTGAAAAATTTTAATTTAAAGAAAAATGCAATATATATAATTGCTGTTTTTATAATTTTTATTTCCTCAATAGTAGTAATAAAGAGTTTTTATAGAATTCAAGATAAAATATATCATCAAATGCTGAATAATTATACGGAGCAGATAGAAGAGCAGACAAATCAGATTATAAATACCATTCGTTTGGAGCTTGAATATTCAGCACTTGTTTTAGAGAGTATTAGTGAATCTAAAGATTTAAATTTAGAAAATAGAGAAAAGCTTTTAGAGGAATTAAAAAATATTAAACATAAAGGATACTTTAGTTCTTTAGGAATGGCAGATAGAGATGGAAATGTATTTGATACTAAAGGGAATTATCAGAAAATTGATGATAAATTATTTTTAGAAAACTTAAGGATCTCAAGAACAGGAACTAAATACTATGTATCAGATGTTCTTCCAACTAAAAAGAAAAATAAAGAAGAAATATTAGTTGCCATTCCTTTATATGAAAAAGGAGATTATAAAGGACTTCTTTTTGGATACTATCCAATTTTAAAAATAGCCAAAGAAATGGATTATTCAAAGGGACAGCAGTATTTCCAACTTACAGATACAAACGGACATTATATAAGCCGTTCTTTCAGCAAAAATTCTTTTGCAAAAGATGAACTTACATTATGGGAAGAGATGGCAAGATATAAGTTCTTTGATGGTAACTCAGTAGAAACTATTAAGAAAAATGTTGAAGAAGGGAAAAAAGGAGTTTTCTATTTTGAATTTGAAAATAAAGGTCGTTATGTTGTTTATGAGCCTTTAGGTATTAATAAATGGCATATATTTTCAACATTCACTAAAAAAGGTCTTAATGATAAAGCAAGAAACTTTCAAGATATTTCAAAAGAATTGTTATTTTATTTAATAGGCTTAAAATTTATTTTTTCTTCTGTAATTATAGGAATAGCTTTTGCTGTATATAAGGTATTAAAAAATAAAAGCAGCAGACTTGAATTTAAAAATAAAGTTTTTAAAATGATTGCAGGTAAAACTAAAGATATTTTCTTTGAAATTAACTTATCTGAAAAAACAGTAATTCTTTATGGAGTATCAAATCAAAATGAAGAGATTATATTTTCATTAGAAAATTTTTCTCCTGAAAAAATGTTTGCTGATGGAAAAATAAATAAAGAAAATTATGATTTTTATAAAGATTTATATAATAAGATTTTAAACAATAAGAGAATAGAAAACCATATAATTCAAGTAAAAAAAGGTGAAGAATGGAAATGGTTTCGTGTGAATGCAGTATTTTTTATCAACAGTATAGTTGGACTTTTAGAAGATTTTACAGAGGAGAGAAATAAAGAAACTGAACTTATAAAGGTAAATGAAAAATCAAAATATGATTTCTTAACAGGACTTTATAACCGTGAAACTTTTGAAAAAGAATACATTAATTTCACAAATAATGAATTAAATACAGAAAAAATAAGTGCTGTATTTATTCTTGATTTAGACAACTTTAAAAAAATAAATGATACTTTTGGACATGGAACAGGAGATATGGTCTTACAAGCAACTTCTGTTATTTTAAAAAATAATTTAAGAAGTTTTGATATAATAGGAAGACTTGGAGGAGATGAATTTATTGTATTAATAAAGAATGTAAATTCATTAGAAGAAATTTATAAAATAGCCAAAAGATTAAATAGCTCTTTAACAAAAACTTATACACAAAACAATCAAAGTATAGATATAAGTGCTTCAATAGGTATAGCAGAAATAAAAGAAGGAAAGAGTTTAAAAGAAATTTGTGAAAAAGCAGATAAAGCACTTTATAAAGTGAAAAATGAAGGAAAAAATTCATATTTTATAGGGAAATAATATATATAATAAGAATTATTTAAAGATAAAAAGATATTGAATGTAAGAAAAAAAAGTGTTAAAATTAAGAAAAGTAAATATTTGGTAAAATAACAGAAATGTTATGACACAAAGCTATAGGGTCTGAAAATGACAGCCAGTTGCAATTTTATCTCAGAGAAATTTTTCTGAGATAGAATTGCTTTTTTTGTTTAAATTTTAGAAGAATACATATTTATAAAAGGGGAATATATGGGAAATACCTATATAGAAAATTCATTAAAAAGATATTTAAAAAGAAAGGTTAAGATTACTTTAGGGTTTGTAGTATCTTTTTTAATTACAGGAGTGGTTTCATTTGCTAAAGAAACAATAGATAAAACAGTTGAAATTAACCTTGAAAATGGAAATATAGTAGTAACACCTGAGGGAACAGGAAAGATAGAGGGAGATACTTGGACATTTGATGATATTATAAATGTTCAAAATGGTAATGGAGTTCAAATAACAGGAGAAAATAAAAATTTTAATATTATTAATAATGGAGATATTTCTGGTAATGGAAGTGGTTCAGGAAATGGAATTTATAATTTCAATGGAACAATAGAAAATTTAAAAAATTATGGAACTATCTTTGGTAGTAGTAATGGTATTTATAATATTGGAGTAATAACAACTTTAACAAATACAGGAACTATCTCTAGTAGTGAAAATGGTGTTTATAATGCTGGTATTGGAACA
>DXWL01000016.1:23713-23897 GCA_019416865.1 Fusobacterium sp. | reverse complement strand
ATAGGAACTTTAGAAAATTATGGAACTATCTCTGGGAATGGAAGCGGTTCAGGAAGTGGAATTTATTATGAAACAATAGGAACTTTAGAAAATTATGGAACTATCTCTGGGAATGGAAGCGGTTCAGGAAATGGAAATTGTTTAGGAGCTGGTATTTATGATTACGATGGAACAATAACAACTT
>DXWL01000016.1:0-23613 GCA_019416865.1 Fusobacterium sp. | reverse complement strand
TAACTAATATTGGAATTATCTCTGGGAATGTTGGAAATCATAATGATATAGGAAACGGAACTTATTTAGGAGTTGGTATTTATTTAGGAAATGGAACAATAGAAACTTTAACTAATATTGGAATTATCTCTGGGAATGTTGGAAATCATAATGATATAGGAAATGGAATTTATAAAACTAGCAGTGGAACAATAAAAAGTTTAACAAATGCTGGAATAATTGCTGGAAGTAATCAAGCTACTAATGGAATTACAATTGCTCCTGAAAAAAATTTAGGTTTATTAATAGATAATGCAGGAAAAGACACTCAAACAATAACAGCAGGAGCAGGTGGAGAAGCCAGTGGAAAATATATAATTAATGGTGTAGTTTCTTCTGGAGATAATGCCACAGCAAAAGCTGTTAATTCCTCAGACCTTACTAAAAAAGATAACCTTATTATAAATGTAGTTGGAGATACAGATACAGCTTTTAATGTAGATAGTAATTTTTCAACTTCTAATAGTATAATAAATGGTTATAAAAATGCAGTTGCATTTAATGGAGAAAAAACTTTTACTGGAGATAATATAACAGTAAATGCAGGAGAAAATGCTTTTATAGGCAGTAGTACATCAGTAGATACTATAAACCTTTCTAATGGTAGTGCAGTAAATGGAAATATTGATTTAGGAGAGGGAGAGGATAAAATAACTTTTAATACTTCTTCTTTAAATGGAGATATTAAAGGGGATAATGATATACTTTCTTTTAATAATTCTAAAATTAATGGAAAATTAAATTTGACTGGAGGAAAATTAGATTTAGTAAGCTCTACTTTAAATGGAGATTTAACTCTGATTAATAATACTGTAAATCTAGCACAATCTTCTACTGCAAATGGAAATATTAATATTAATGGTGGAGAGAATATTTTATCAGGAACAACAGAAACAAATCTTTTTAATACAGGAATGGGAATTATTAATGGAGATATTATTTTTAATTCAGGAAGTTTAAAAATTCAAGATAAGCTATTAATAAATGGAAATATTGATTTTAACAATATAGCTGGAACTATCTTTATAGGAAAAGATTTTTCAAAAGAATTTTTTACTGGAAAAATACTTAATTCTTCAAATGCTTTATTAGGAATAGATTATAAGATAGATGAGAATACAGATTATGAAAAGATAAATAATCAACTTAATATGTTTGATGAAATTGAAAAGCTAAAATTAAATGATGAAGGAAATACAATTAATTTATCAAAGATAACAACTTCTTTTGCTGGAATATCTGGAGGAGCTGGAGATGATACTTTTATTGTGTCTCTTGATAATTTCAAAAATGATATTTCTATTAATGGTGGAAAAGATAATAAAGGAAATCCTTATAATGATAATGATACTTTACACCTTACAACAGTGGTAGATAATACATTAAGTGCAATGTTGCTTAAAAATATAATGAATGTTGAAACTTTAAAACTTGCTGATGTTGAAAATAACAATGCCGGAAATAACTTAGATATTAATAATAGTATTCCATCAGTTGGTTCTAATTTGATGTTTAAAAATTATATTGGTGGAAATGGAGCTGATAATTTTACTGTATCTGTTGATAATTTCCAAAAACTTTCTTTAATAGACGGCGGAGGAAATGGAACAGCAGGGGATACTTTAAAAATAGATGGACGTACTTTCACAAATATTAAAAATGATGGAACTATTGACGATACAATATTTGGAAAAATTCAAAATATAGAAAATCTTGAAATGGGAGAATCTACTTTGGCTAGGTTAAACTTAAATAATTTAAGTGATGATTATTTAAAAAATCTTAATATAAAACTTGGAAATTCTGGTGATATAATCACAGTTTCAACTGAGAAATTAGGAAAATTAAAAGGTTTAAACGGCGGAAATCAAAGTGATAGTTTAGAAATAACAAATCAAATTACAAATGAAAATGAAGAGTTTAGTTTCTTAACAAAGAGAGATGGAACAAATGGAATAAACTCTATTGAAAATATTTATTTTTCAGATGAGGGTAATACTATTAATGTGGATAATCTAGCTAAAGCTAATAATGAAATAACTAATATAAATGGTGGAAGTGGAGACGATACTTTTATAACTTCTATAGAAACATTACAACATATAAAAAATGGTAATTTAGGTGGAAGGATAGATGGTGGTACTGGAAAGGATACCATTAAAATAAATGATAGTTTAGACAATACAACAAATTCTAATATATTTGATGAAGTATATGATATAGAAAGACTTGTTTTAAACAAAACAGAAAATAATATATTAGTTGATAGTCTTTATAGTTCTAGTAATTTCGAGGAAATCGAAGGAATAGACGGCGGAACTAATGGAAATATTTTTACTATTGAGGGATCAAAAACAGAAGCCCTTGGAGTAAAAATAGAGGGAGGAAGTTCTGTAAATGATAAACTTATAGTAAATACAGATATTACAACAGAACAACTTTTAAATAAAACAGGAATAGAAAAACTTGAACTTGGTCTTAATAAAGAGATTGATTATACTATTGACTTTACAAGATTAAATAGTTTTAAAAATATTACATCTGGAAATGGAAGTGACCATTTTACAGTTTCTGCTGATAATATTGGAAATATGACAATAGACGGCGGGGGAACTGATGTTGACGGTAATGGAAACCTAATTTCAAAAGACCACGATATATTAAAACTTTCTGGAATTTTAAATAATGATACTCAAGGAAAAGAAAATATTCTTTCTGGAGTTTCAAATATAGAAGACCTTGAACTTGATAACGGAGAAAATATTTTAAATCTTAATAATATAAAACTTGGTACAGAAGAAAATGGATTTAAAAATATTTACGGCGGAAATGGAAATGATACTTTCAAAGTTTCAGCTGAAAATTTAGGAAAAATAGATATATTAAAAGGAGAAATACAGCAAGGAATAGATGATAGCGATAAATTGGAAATTACATCAGGAAATATAGATGAAAATAATACAAATCTTTTAAATAAAGTTTCCGGAGTAGAAAATTTAATTCTTGCTGAAAATTCATCAAACAATATTGATTTGGATAATTTAAGTTTTAAAAATATCTCAGCTAAAAATGGAGAAGATATATTTAAGGTTTCGTCAGAAAAATTAGGAAACTTTAATATTACAGGTGGAATAGGAACTGACACTCTTGAAATAAAAACAGCTCTTTCTAATAGTGAAAACCTAAAAAATTATAAAGAAATTGAAACATTAAAATTAAATGCAGGTAATAACGACATAGCTCTTAATAAAGAAAATGCAGATGGGGATAGTTTTAAAAATATTAACTTTGGAACATCTTCAATAGGAAATACTATTACTCTTGCAAATGATTTAGAAGGAAAAAATATAACTTTTGATACTTCTAGCATAGATAATATTGTAAAAGTAGACAGCAAAGAAGTAGAGGGAGTTGAAACTTTTGAACACACTATAACTAATGCAGGAAGAATAGAACTTGCTCAAGGTAATTCAAAATGGAAGTTTAATAATACAATCAGTGGAGATACTACTATTGCTTTAAATGACAATACTTTGGAACTTTCAGAAAAACTTTCTCTTGGAACAGATGGAAAACTTTCTCTTGGAGATGTAGGCTTTGTATCAAGTGGTAAAGTTACTCTTGAAAATGGAAATATAAAAGTAGGTCTTTCTGACAATGTTACTTTTGGAGAGGGTGTTAATACACTTCTTTCTCTTGAAAGTGTTGGAGATATTGCTTTTGGAAATGATACTACTCTTGAAAGTTATGCTTTCTTAGATACTGTTAAGAAAGGAAATGGATTTGACATCACTGTAAAATCTTGGGAAAAACTTTTAGGAAAAGGAGTAACAGAAGAAAACAAATTATTTGCAGATACTTATGATTATATCTTAAAGAAATACTACAACCAAGCTGAAGACACAGATAAAACTATAACAAATGCTTTCAATACTTTTGGAAGCGACGCAATAGCAAAATATATAGAAACTGTAACAAATCACGGACTTTCAAAAGAGCTTGTCTTAAACTCAGAGAGTGGAACTTTTGAATCAGAAGTTAAAGGAAAAGTTCTTATAGGAACTGATGAAACAACAAAAGGTAATAATGATTTAACATTTAAAGATATTTCAACAAATGATTTTGAAATTAATGTAGCAGAGGGGACAGAAAATAATATCTCTTTAAATGGAGCAGTAACTTTAAATAAGGGAATTGACGGTTTAAATTCAAAAGGAAAAATTAATATTGCTCTTAAAGATAATAGTTCTATTAATATAGGAAATATTAATTTTGGAGATGTTAAAGGAAGTCTTGACATTGATAATACTTCTAAAATTATAAATTTAGGAACTATAACAAATGGAGATGTTACAGTAGGAACAGCTGATACAGATGGATTTAATAAAGTTTTAGTTTCTTCAAATGGTGGAGTAGAGAATATATCTGTAACAGAAAAAGCTAAAATAGAAATTAAAAACGATTATTCAGGAAAACTTTCTTTTGCTAAGGGAGAAAATAATATCATTCTTAATAAAGAAAATTATACTGGAGATATTAATTTTGCAGAAGGAAAAAATACTTTCACAGTTTCTGAAAATGGAAGTTCAAAAGGAACAGTTGCTATCCTTGGAGAAGAAAATACAATCAATATCAAAGGAACAGCTAATGCTTTAACAGTTGGAGAAAAAAATACTATTACTGTTGATGGAAAATTATCTAGTTTAGGATTTACAGAAAATTCAAATGGAAATAATATTACAGTAAATGGAACTTTAGAAAGTGGAATAACATTTGGAGCAAATTCTTCTAGCAATATAGTAACAGTTGGAGAAAATGGAAAACTTGGAAAAAATATTATATTTGGAACTGGTGCAGGAGACGAATTTAATCTAACATCTAAGACTGGAGATTTTGACTACAATATAGAAAATGCTGATACAATTAATCTAAATGGAAAAAATCAATGGAAATTCGGTCAAAATTCAAAAATTGTAGGGGATAATGTTACAATAAATCTTAATGACAGTGGAGAGATTGGATTTAATATTGGAAAATCAGATACAGGTTTAGTTCTTGGAAAAGGTGGAGTTAATCCATTTGCTGAAGCAGGAAACTATACAATCAACGGAGATATTAAACTTACATTTGATGACACAGTTAAGTTTACATCTCTTTCAGATAAACTAACAGGAGTAGCAGGGAATATTTCTCTTGGAGCAAAAGCTGACGGAACAAAATATAACATCATAGTTCCTGAATTTATGAAATATGACAGCAGTAAAAAAGAGTTTTCTATTAAATCTGCTGAAGAATTACAAAAATTTGGTCTTAAAGATTATGCTTTTGGTAACTATGAATATGCAATATTAAATTACAGCAAAGCAGGTTACGAGGGAATTACATCAATGTTAAATAATAATAGTTTAACAGATATTTCAAAAGTTCTTAATAAAGGAATAGACGAGAAAGACCACTACTTCTATTCAGATAATAGAGAGATAAAAGATGTAGCCACTCTTGGAAATATTAATATCCAAACATCTAAAGACAACCAAGTTACAGGAGATAAACTAAATACTGATATTAAATTTACAAATGTAACAGGTAATGTAGCAAATATTAACTTTGCTCAAGGTACAACAAATAGTGTATCTTTCCTTGACGGAGTAAATATCTCTAAGATAGACGGCTCTAAATCAAGTGCAGGATTTGACCTTACTCTTGGAAAAGTTAATTTCACAGCTAAAGAGGAAACAAAAGTTACAATGTCTAACCATAATGATACACTTAATATTAACTCATCAATAAATGATATTAGTGTAAATACAGGAGAAGGAAATGATACTGTAAATATTTTATCTTCAATAAAAGGAATTTTTGACGGAAATGATGGAGAGAATACTTTAAATATCGGAGCTGAAACTAAAGCTTTCTTTGACGAAAAACCTAAAGATGAAATTGTTCTCGGTGGAGAGATTAATAGTTTCCAAAATATTAATTTAAATCAAAATGCAAAACTTGAAAGCTCTTTAAAAATTACAGGAACAGAAACAATAAAACTAAATGGAAATAATCTGTTTGTTGATGTTGATTACAGTAAAGTTTCTGATAATAAAGTAATCGGTCATGCTCTTTATGATAGCGGAATAAAAGTTAATAACTCAACAGGAAAAATTATGATTTCTACATCAGAGGCAGATAATGGAACAATAATTTCTTTTGGAAAAGATAATAAAACAGAGTTTGTAAGCACAGATAAAGAGCATTTATTGGAAAGTGGTTCATCAAATCATCATATTGAAATGATAGAGGGAGATATAGTTGTCAAAGTAAATGAACATATTATGGGAGATAGCTCAAATGAAAATATAAAATACGTTCATCTTGATAAAATCTATCAAAGTATTAACTCAGCAGGAAAAATTCCATTAATGTCAGAAACTACAACTCTTTCTGATAAAACAAAAGACGAGGCTATAAAAGCTCAATTAGAATTTTATGGAAAAATATATCACTCTACACCATATGCTTATACTAATAAAATCTCTAAAAAATCAACAGAACTTATCACTGATAGTTTAATGCTTAATGATGGTATGCCTGAAGTTAATTCTTGGAGATTTGGTGGAAGTATAGCAGGTAGAGAAGTTGAAAACAGCGAAAACTTCTACGGAAATAACTACTACAATGGAATTGATGTAGGAAATACAGAAGTAAAAGCAGAAACTAATATTTATGGAGCTTATGCTTTTGGAGAATATGGATTTGAAGAAGGAAAAACTGTTGGATTTGCTGTTGCAGGAAGTAAATCAGATACAGATATTAATGGTTCATCTCTAAAAGGAAACAATATCTTTGTTTCAGCTTATGTAAAACAAGATATAAATAATGTAAATATGATAGCAGGAATTGGTTACCAAAGAGGATTCTATGATGCAACAAGAAATGTTTCAAATGCTTACCAATCAATGAAAGTTGAAAAAGACTTTGAAGATAATACATTCGTTGGATACTTTGGAGCAAAATATAGATATGACTTTGGAAATAATTTCTACTTAGAACCTAATGGAGAACTAAAACTTACTCATTCTATCCAAGATGACATCAAAGAAGATAATAAAGGAGATTTATCAATAGAAGTTGATAATAAAGACTTTACATCAGTAGATGGAGAATTAGGTGTAAACTTAGGTAAGAAAATTGCAACAGAAAATGGAGTTCTAAACCTTAAAGCAGGAGTGTCAGTTAATTATGCACTACTAGGAAATGACGAAGAACATCTAAATGCTAGAATAACTGGTTCAAGTAAAGACTTTGAAATCATCTCTCTTGAAGACGAGGACAGAGTAAAAGTAAATGTTCTACTAAAAGCAGAATACCAAGCAAATAACGGAATGTATTATGATGTTCATTACAAAACAACAACAGATAATGAAGATTACTCAGTAGGATTCGGTGTAGGTTACAAATTCTAAACTAAATAGAAAAATAGAAATTGCACTTCTTTTTAAGAGGTGCAATCTTTTATTTTTTCTAAATTTTCTGGAACTTCTATTATAAAAGTTTCAGCAATATTATAAGTTACAAAACCAAGAGGTGCTCCTGAAGGTTTATTAAGATTTTTCTTCTCTGTGTATTCTACAACAACCTTCTGTCCTTTTACAGCTTTCGAGTAAAAAGCAGCACAAGCAGCAACCTTTTCTATAAACTCATTATTTTTATCAAAATCCTCTTTTTTAACAATAAAATGTGAGCCAGGAATATCTTTTACGTGAAACCAAATATCATTTTTTCCAGCAAACCTGAAAGTAAGAAAATCATTTTCTTTATTATTTCTTCCATAATAAATAGTCTTATTATCAATAATAATTGTTCCGTAGTTATTTTCTTCTTTCTTTTTCTTGTTCTTTTGAGGTTTTATTTTAAGTTTTATAATTTTTTCTCCTGAAAGTTCCTCTTCTATGTTTTTAAGTCCATTTATATCAGAACTTTTTTCAATAAATCCGAGAACACTTTCAAGATATATTATACGCTGATTGAAAAATACAAGACGCTCCTTGCTCACTTCAAGTCCTCTTTTCATCTTAGAAGATTTTTTATAAATTTTATTAAGATTTCCTTGAGGATTAAGAAGAGGGTCAAGAACTATTGTTATCTCTTTGTTTTCATAAAAATCATAGGCTTTTACAGATTTATCTCCTCTCTTTATAGAATAGAGAACAGAAGCTAAAATATCCCCTAGATTTTTATATTTTTCATGTTCTGACATAGTAACAATATCTTTTTCTATATTTTTTACAATTTTATCTATTTTTTTCTGTTCTTTCTCTACAGCTGAAACAAGTTTGTTTTTCAGAAGTTGGTATGAGTTTGAAAGAGAACTCTCTTTTATATATCTGTTTACCATTTCACTGAAACTAGCACATTCACAAACTAAATCATAATCTTTTGGCTCTATGTTAAGGACTGCAGCAAAAATTGGAGCTTCATTTTTATAGAATATTTTTGCACATGGCTCATTATTCAGTAAATTTTTTAAATCCTCGTATGATTTTATAGATTCAAGAGTTTTTTTACCTATACCTTCAATATTATGAAGAACAGTTTTTTCAGCAAGATAAGTTTCAAAATCAATTTTTGAAACTTCACTAGGGCTTAATTTTTTTTCAACTATAGGTTGTACATAAAAAGCCCCTTGGAAAAGAGTACGAAGATTATTTTCTTCAAGAGAAAACTTTTTAAGAAGAGTAATAATTTTCTCTTCTGCATCTGTAAGAATTATATTTGAATGTTTTCCCATTATTTCAAAATAAAGAAAATATTTTTTAACCTCTCCAAGCTCATTAAGTTTTGTAAAATGAAATTTTAATATTCTGTCAAATCCAAGCTGCTCTACATCATAAAGAGCTGCATTTACAAGGTATTTTCTCAGTGTCAGAAGAAAATTTGAATTGTCCTCTAAAAAATTTTCCTCTCTGTCTTCATTGATATAGCAGATTGGAAGGGACGGATTGCACGAGAAAAACAGGGATATTTTTCCGAAATGTAAAGAAAGAGAAAGAGCCGAGTTTTGAAAAATCTTTCCTATTTTCTTTCCCTCAAGGCTCTTTTTCAATTCATTTTTAATTTTGGATAAAGATAAACCATCAAGGTAAAGCAACTAATTTTCCGCCTTGATTCCAATAAGGTTTTTAGCATCCAATATGTTAAGCTCTAAAATTTCTCCGTCCTCTTTTTTTAGAGCTACTTTATCAGGATCTTTTGTTTTTACAATTTCAAGAACAGTATAAGGGTCTATTCCATGTGCTGTAAAATATTCTTGAACAATAGGAGTTCCTTTTATTTCAACAATAGAAACTTTCTCTTTTATATCAAATTCAGTTATTGGAAGAGGTTTTAAGAACTCTGATTTATTTTTTAAGTTTGAAAGAATTTTTTCAAAAGTTCTTAAAAAATGTTCTAAATCATCTTTGTCAATATTTTCTGTTATGTTTGTAACTATCATTTTATGACAGTTATTATGATAGTTAAGTGCTTCTAACCCTTTATTTGAAAGAGAAACATATACTTTTCTTCTGTCAGATTCTGAACGGCTTCTTAGAACAAATCCTTTATCTTCAAGTTTTGTTATAGCAACAGTAGCTGTTCCCATTGTGATTGCCAGTCTGTCAGCTAATTCGTTCATTGTAATTTTATCTGAATCAATAGCCTCAATAATATGAAGCTCTGTATGAGTAACACATTTTATACCTCTTTTTAAAGCTAAATCTTCTGATTCAAAAAAAAGCTTATAGAAATTTTCAAATACTGAATTAACCTCTTTTATATATGACATTACTTATCCTCCTTTTTAAGAGCAGCTATTCTCTCTGCATAATCTCCTTTGAAAACATATGAACCTGCAACAAAAATATTTGCCCCTGCTTCAATACATCTTCCGATTGTTTTATCTGTGATTCCTCCGTCAACTTCAATGTCAACATTTGGATTCATCTCTCTTATCTCTTTTATTTTTCTAACAGCACTTTCTATAAATGATTGTCCTCCAAATCCTGGATTAACACTCATAACAAGAACCATATCCACATCATCTATAAGGTATTTTATAGATTCTGCAGGTGTTCCTGGATTTAAAACTATTCCGGCTTTCACACCATAAGATTTTATCTGTTGAATAACTCTGTGAGGGTGTGTAGTAGATTCAACATGAACTGTTATCATATCTGCTCCTGCTTTTACAAACTCTTCAATATATCTTTCTGGTTGTGTTATCATCAGGTGAACATCGAACACAAGTTTTGTTTTTTCTCTCACAGATTTTATAACAGCGGGACCAAAAGTAATATTTGGCACAAAAATACCATCCATTACATCAATATGTACCCAATCTGCTCCTGCTTTGTCTATTGCGACAATCTCTTCCCCAAGTCTGCTGAAGTCAGCAGAAAGTATAGATGGGGCAATTTTAATATTTCTCATATCTATTCCACCTCTCGTTTTTTAATTTTTCATATACTTTTTTATAGAAATCATATCTTATTTTTGATATTTTTCCATTTTCTACTTTTTCTTTTATAATACACTTAGGCTCGTTTATGTGATGGCAGTCTAAAAATTTACAGTAACCATCTTCAAAAGTAAACTCCTTGAAAAGAGATACAAGTTCTTCCACATTTTCAATAGGAGGAAGTTCTAAAGAAGAAAATCCTGGAGTATCAATAACATATCCTCCCTCAGTAAGAGGAATAAGATTGCTGTCCCTTGTTGTATGTTTTCCTGCTTTTAATCTTTTGCTTGTTTCTCCTACTGTAAGCTCTTTTTTATTTTGAATAATATTTAAAATACTTGATTTTCCAACACCACTTGGTCCTCCAAATGCAGTTGTTTTTCCTTTTATTATCTCTCTTACTTTATCAATATTTATGTTTTTAAATGTAGAAACAAATATTACAGGAATATCTATATCTTTAAGATAAGAAAGTTTTTCTTCAAGATTTTTTCTTTCTTCATCTGTCAGCAAATCAATCTTGTTTATAACTACTATAGGAGAAATTTTATGGTATACACTGTTAAGAATCAAAGTATTAAGTCTGTCCAGTTCAATTTCAGGATCTTTTGCTGCAAATTGAATAACAAGATAATCAATATTTGCCACAAGAGGTCTGTTTATTATATTTTTTCTTTTTTCCACTTCCATTATGAAGTTATCCTCCGATATTTGGACGAAATCTCCAACCACACAGTTATCTTTTTTATCTTTTCTTTTCAGAATACCTCTTAATCTGCACTCATATTCATTTTTTCCGTCGCTGACATAATAAAATCCCTGAATTTTATTTATAACTCTGCCTTTAATTATAAAACTCATCTCCTTATTTGCTTATTATCAAATCAATATTTGAACCTGCTGAAATCTTACTTCCTGCTTCTGTTCCTGTTTCCACAACAATATTACTTTCAAGACCTGGAACTTCCATTTTTGTAATATTTCCAACAAAAAGAGATTCAGCTTTAAGTTTTGCTTCAGCCTCTTCTAAAGTATACCCTGCAAGATCTGGAACTCTTACAATTTTAGTAGAAGCTCTGCTGCTCACAAGAAGAGAGATTCCTTTGTTTGCATCTACATATTCTCCTGCTCCTGGAGTTGTAGCAATAACACAGTTGTATGCAAGAACAGAATCTGTTCTTGAGATATCATTTATTTTTATACCTTTCTCTTCTAAAAGAGATCTTACTTCAAAAAGCTGCTGTCCATAGAAATCAGGAACTTGGAAAATATTTTCTCCTGCACTTACCCATACTCTTAAAGTTCTTCCTTTTTTTACCACTTTATTTTGGGCAGGTTCCTGCATAAAAATCGCTCCTTCAGGAAGTTTTGAAAAATCTCTTCCTATTTCCATGACTTCAATAGTTCCTTTTGGAATAAGAGCTTTTGCTTCATTTACAGTAAGTCCTACAAGGTTTGGTGTATAATAAAAATAGTTGTTAAAATAGTGTTTTAAAAAAATGTGAATTGAAAAAAACAGTATCAGACAAAAAGCTGCGATGTAGGAAAAAATTATATAATATTTTTTCAATTTATCCTCCTAAATTTATTTGCAAAAAATATAATTCAATAATTAAAATAATAGCACATGAACCCTAAAATATCAATAATTACTTGCTAAAACCTGTGTTAAATGATAAAATAAAATGTATTATTTTGTTGATTTTTATTGTTCAAAAATTACTTAATATAGAATATTTTAGGAGGAAAAAATGGAAGGTATTGTTGAGGTTTTAATTTCTAGGGAAAAAGTTGAGGCTCGTATTGAAGAATTGGCAAAAGAGATAGAAAAAGATTATACTGGAAAAAATCTTGTATGTGTAGGTCTTTTAAAAGGGTCTGTAATGTTTATGTCTGATCTTATAAAAGCGATTAACCTTGATCTTAGAATTGACTTTATGAAAGTTTCAAGCTATGGAAGCGGAACTGACTCAACAGGAGTTGTAAAGATTTTAAAAGATGTAGATGTTGATCTTGCAGGAAAAGATGTACTTATAGTTGAAGATATTATA
This sequence comes from Fusobacterium sp., assembly GCA_019416865.1. Classification (GTDB taxonomy): domain Bacteria; phylum Fusobacteriota; class Fusobacteriia; order Fusobacteriales; family Fusobacteriaceae; genus Fusobacterium_B. Next base: position 11,034 of record DXWL01000016.1, on the reverse strand, counting down.
GATACAGGGCTTACAATTGTAAATGTTAAGGATTTCCTTGCTAAGAAAAATCCTAACTCTATAAAAGTATGTACTCTTCTTGATAAACCAAGCAGAAGAAAAGTAGAAGTTAAGGGAGAGTATGTAGGTTTTGAAATACCTGATGAGTTTGTTGTTGGATATGGACTTGATCTTGATGAAAAATACAGAAACATACCTTTTGTTGGAAAATTTGTAAAAAAATAGGAGAATGAAACCTGTTATGTCTTTTAAACATAAAAAAAAATATGGACAGAATTTTTTGACTGATCAAAACACAGTACTGAATAAAATAATGGAGGTTTCAAATATTGAACCTCATGAAGAGATTTTAGAAATAGGACCAGGAGAGGGAGCACTTACAGAACTTCTTCTTGAAAGAGCAGCTAAGGTTACTTGTGTGGAAATAGATACAGATCTTGAAAAAATTCTTAGAAAAAAATTTGGCAGCAACGAAAAATTTAATCTTGTAATGGAGGATATCCTAAAAGTAAATCTTGATGAGATAACAACACCTCATACAAGAGTGGTTGCAAATATCCCTTACTACATCACATCACCTATAATAAATAAGCTTATTGAGCACAGAGATAAGATAGATGAGGCTTATCTTATGGTGCAGAAAGAGGTAGGGGAAAGAGTGTGTGCTTCATCTGGAAAAGAGAGAAGTGTACTGACTCTTGCTGTTGAATATTACGGAACAGGGGAATATCTTTTCACAATTCCAAAAGAATTTTTTAACCCTGTGCCAAAAATAGATTCTGGATTTATTTCTATAAAGTTCTATAAGGACAGAAGATATGAAAATCTTATTCCAGAAGATATTTTCTTTAAATATGTGAAAGCAGCTTTCTCAAATAAAAGAAAAAATATCGTAAATAATCTTTCTACTCTTGGAATTTCAAAAGATATAATAAAAGAAAAATTAGAATCTCTTAATATATCTCCAAATGAAAGAGCAGAAAATCTGACAATAGAGCAGTTTATAGAGATTGCTGAAATTTTTGAAAAATAAAAAATCCCCAGCTGAAAAATTGTTGTCTGATTTTAAGGCTGGGAATTTTTACTAAAATAATATTTTTAAATCGAGGTAATTTATGCAGAGCTACGAATTTAAAATACAGAGCAGAAAAGAGGATATCGACTTCATTAATAAAATAATAGAAGCTTATGAAGAAGTTGGAGTAGTGAGAACAACTGATGCTCAAAAAGGGCTTATAACAATTATAAGCACAGAAGATTATAAGGATATGGCAAGAGATATAATCTTAGATTTAGGAAAAAAATATGTAAAAGCTGAAATATTAGAGGAAGGACCTTGGAAAGGGGTACTTTAATTTTAGGAGGAACACAATGGAAAAATTAGAAAGTCTTTTAAATTATATTTTAAAAGGACTTGTTGAAAAACAAGATGAAGTGAGAATCACTTATGAACTTATCGATGATACTATCATTTTTAAGGTAAATGTTGCTGAAGGAGAAATGGGAAGAGTAATCGGTAAAAATGGACTTACTGCAAATGCTATAAGAGGAGTTATGCAGGCAGCAGGAGTAAAAGATAAACTGAATGTCAATGTAGAATTTTTAGACTAAGGTGATTTCATGGATTTAGTTACAATAGGAAAAATAACAGGAACTCATCATTTGAAAGGAGCAGTTAAGGCAAATATAAGCCTTAGTGATCCAAGTATAATTGTAGATGAGAGAGTTATGGTGGAAAAACCTAACGGAGAGAAAAAAATCCTTACTGTAAAAAAACTTTCAAATCTTGTGGCTGATAAGGTTGTAATAGAATTTGAAGAGATTACCAATAAAACAGAGGGGAATCTTTTGGCAGGAGGATTTGTAAAAATAAACAGAGATATTCTTGGAATGGAAGAAGATGAGTATCTTCTTGAAGATCTTTTGGGAATGACAGCTGTTACTGTTGAAGGTGAAGTTATAGGAAAGGTAACAGATGTTTTTGATACAGCTGCTCATGATATCATAGTTGTAGAAGATGATAGAACAGAAACTCTTATTCCAAATATAGAAAATTTTGTAAAAGATATTGATTTTGATGAAAATAAAATTACAGTTGAGCTTTTGGAAGGAATGAGAGAGGTAAAGGGAGCTAAAGCTGTAAATGATGAGATAGACTAAGGAGAAAAATTTGAAAGTAAATATTTTAACTTTGTTTCCTGAGCTTTTTGAAGCTTTCAAATCACAGAGCATAATAGGAAGAGCTGTGAAAAATGGGCTTCTAGAAATAAATATTATCAATATCAGAGATTTTTGCTTTGATAAACATCAACAAGCTGATGATACTCCTTTTGGAGGAGAAGGGGGAATGGTTATGAAACCTGAACCTATTTTCAGAGCTCTTGAAAATTGTGGAGGAAAAGTAATATACACATCTCCTCAAGGGATTAGATTTGATCAACAGGTTGCTCTTGCTCTTAAAGAGGAAGAGGAAATAACAATTATAGCAGGACACTATGAAGGGATAGACGAAAGAGTTGTAGAAGAAAAAGTAGATATGGAAATTTCCATAGGAGATTTTGTGCTTACTGGTGGAGAACTTCCTTCAATGGTAATGGTTGATGCTGTGGCAAGACTTATTCCTGGAGTGATAACAAAAGCTTCTTATGAAAATGATTCATTTTTTAATGGGCTTCTTGATTATCCGCAATACACAAGACCTGCTGAATATATGGGCTTGAAAGTTCCTGATGTTCTTCTTTCTGGAAATCATAAGAATATAAGAGAATGGAGAAAAAAAGAGAGTTTAAAAAGAACATACTTGAGAAGACCTGACCTTTTAGAAGGAAGAGAGTTTTCTAAAGAGGAAATGAAGTTTATGAGAGAGATAAAAGCTGAATTAGAAGCAAAAAATAAAGAGGAAGAAAAAGATGATATATAAATTAAATGGTATTGAACCAAAATTTGATGAAAACTGTTATGTAGCAGATACTGCTTCTGTTATAGGAAGAGTTTTTACAGGTAAAAATGTATCTGTATGGTTTTCTGCTGTAGTAAGAGGAGATGTCTGCGATATTCGTATTGGGGACAGATCAAATATACAGGATAATGTTACTATTCATGGTGATAAAGATAACGATGTTATTATAGGAAAAAATGTTACTATAGGACATAACTGTGTTATTCATGGATGTACAATAGGAGATAACTGTGTTATAGGAATGGGAAGCACAATTTTAAATGGAGCTGTGATTCCGTCAAATTCCATTGTAGGAGCAGGTTCTCTTGTAACTTCAACTTTTAAAGGTGAAGAGGGGGTTCTTATTATAGGTTCTCCTGCAAAAGCAGTAAAAAAACTTACCGAAAGATATCAGGAAATTTTAAAAGAAGATGCAGACTATTATGTTGATAAAATAGAAACTTATTCAGAGAATTTAGAGAGGGTGAAATAATTTTATGAGAGATAAAATATATTTAGGACTGGTACACTATCCCGTCTATAATAAAAGAAAAGATATAGTATGTACATCTGTTACAAACTTTGATATCCACGATATATCAAGAAGCTGTAAAACTTACGATGTTAAAGAATACAACCTTATTGTTCCTGTAGAGGCACAAAAACAACTGACAGAGAGAATAATAGGATACTGGCAGGATGGAACAGGGGGAGAATATAATAAAGACAGAGAGTCAGCTTTTACTATTACAAGAGTAAAAGATTCTATTGAGCAGTGTATAGCTGATATTGAAGCTAAAGAGGGACAAAGACCTGTTATCATTACAACATCAGCTCATATTTTTCCAAATTCAATAAGTTATAAAGGGCTTTCAGAAAAAGTTTTTTCTGATGATAAACCTTATCTTTTCCTTTTTGGAACAGGATGGGGGCTTATTCAGGAAGTTATGGATATGTCTGATTATATTTTAGAGCCTATAAGAGGAAATACTAAATATAATCACCTTTCTGTAAGAGCTGCCGTTGCCATTATTTTAGACAGAGTATTGGGAGAAAATTAATTCTTCCGACTCTGTTTCTTATTGTTTACATAATTGGAGGATATAGATAATGGGAAAAAGAGTTACTATAAAACCAAGACCTGATTTTTTTAAAAATGCCGGAGCTGAAAATATAAAGGTTAAAGAGATAACTTTTGACGAAAGAGTAAAGAAGTTAAAAATTGCCTGTACTTTGGGAGGACCTTGTTATATATGTGAAACAGATAAGGTGTGTGAAGATCTTCATAAAAAATTTGGGGACAGCTTGTCTGTAGAATTTGAAATTGAATATGAAAACAGTGAAATCACAAGAAATGACCTGCTGCAGATTACTGAAAAAGTAATAAACGAGCTTAAAAAGAAAAATGCAGTTTCAAGGTCATTTCTTTATCTATACAGAATTAAGGCTGAGGACAGAAAAATTTTTATTGAGCTTAAAAACGAACTTGCAATAGAAACTCTTTATGAATCAAGAATAAATTTAAAACTTGAAAGTCTTCTAAATGAATATGGAATAAGAGGATTTGAGGTTCATTTTATTCCCGGAGATTTTTCAAAAGAGCTAGAAGCTGTAGAAAATAGATTGGATGAGGTTATGATAAACCTTACCAAAAAAATGGATGAAGAACAGCAGAAAAATGCTGTAAGCTCATCACATCAAAATAATAACAGCGGAAATTTTCAGCAGGGAAAAACTTATACAGCTGTTTCAAACAGAAAAACAAAAGACATTAAAGGAACTCCTGTACCTCTTAAAGAGTTTGGAGAAATTTATGAAAATGATGTATGTGTTCTTCAAGGGGAAGTTTTTAATATTGATACAAGAGAACTTAAAACAGGAAATACTCTTTATACAATAAGAATCACTGACAATATAAACTCTGTAACTACAAAAATGTTTGCTAAAGGACAGGAAAAAATAGAGGTAAAAGTCGGAGATTTTATAAAAGTCAGTGGAAGAAAGCAAATTGATAAATTTGATGACAATGAAGAGATCTTAATGCTTAGTAGTATAAATAAGCTGGACTATGAAAAAACTGCAAAACAGGATACTGCTCCTGAAAAGATGGCAGAACTTCACACTCACAGTAAGATGAGTGAGATGGTTGGAGTAACAGAGATAAAAGATCTTATTAAAAGAGCAAAATCATATGGGCATACAAGTATGGCAATAACAGATTACTCTGTTGTACATACCTTCCCTTTTGCATACAAGGAAACTAAAAAAGATGAAAATTTTAAAGTTATTCTTGGCTGCGAGATGTATATGGTTGATGATAAAAAACCAATGGTAAAAAATCCTAAAGATATTCCTATTGAAGACGAAACATATGTTGTTTTTGACTTGGAAACTTTTGGACTTAACTCACACGAACATCCTATAATTGAAATTGGAGCAATAAAAGTACAGGGAACGAGAATTGTAGATAGTTTTTCACAGCTTATCAATCCTCAAAGACCTATACCACAAAAAATTCAGGAAATTACAAGCATAACAAATGCTATGGTTGCTGATATGCCTTCTATTGAAGAGGTGCTTCCAAAGTTTATGGAGTTTGTTGGAGATGCTACAATGGTTGCTCACAATGCCAGATTTGACATGAGCTTTATAAGAAGAGAGTGCAAAAGAATAATGGGGATAGATTACAATCCAACAGTTATTGACACTCTTCAAATGGCAAGAGATGTTATGCCTGATTTAAAGGGATATGGACTTGGAAGTCTTACAAAAAAATTAGGTGTTGCACTTGAAAATCACCACAGAGCAGTTGATGACTCACAGGCAACAGCAGGAATGTTTATAATTTTCCTTGAAAAATATTTAGAAAAGGGAATTACAAATCTTAAAGATATAAACGGAGGATTCCCTCTTAATATTCAGAAACAAGATACATCAAATGTTATTGTCCTTGTAAAAAATCTTACAGGATTAAAAAATATGTATCAGCTTGTTTCAATAGCTCATAAAGATAATTTTGGAAATAAAAAACCAAGAGTAACAAGAAGTGATTTAGAAAGACTTAGAGATGGGCTTATTATAGGAGTATCAAATACAGTCCATTTTATGAATACAAGTGAGCTTGTTCTTGATTATCTTGATTATAATTTTGATGAAGTGGAAAAAGCTGTAGAGTTTTATGATTATGTAGAGCTTCTTCCAAAATCTGCTTATTCTGAATTTATTGATGAAGATGGAACGAACAGACTATCATCAGGAAAAGCTGTGGAAAAGATGAATAAATATTTTTATGATCTGTGTAAATCAAAAAATATTCTTGTTACAGCAAGTTCTGATGTACACTATCTTGATAAAGAGGAAAAAGATATCAGAAGTATTCTTCTTTACGGAAGTGGAAATGTATTTAAGCCAGATCAGTATATGACAGATAACGGTTTCTATTTCAGAACTACTGATGAGATGCTTGAAGAGTTCAGATATTTGGGAGAGGAAGCTGCAAAAGAGATAGTGATAGAAAATACTAATAAGATTGCAGATATGACTGAAAAAGTTCAGCCTATTCCAAGTGGATTTTTCCCGCCCCATCTTGACAATGCAGAAGAAACAGTAAGAAGTATGACTTATGAAAAAGCATATAGAATATATGGGAACCCTCTTCCTGAGATTGTCAGTGCAAGACTTGAAAGAGAGCTTAATGCGATTATAGGAAATGGATTCTCAGTGCTTTATCTTTCAGCTCAAGAACTGGTGAAAAAATCTTTGGACAATGGATACTTGGTAGGTTCCAGAGGTTCGGTAGGTTCTTCTCTTGTTGCATATATGATGGGAATCACAGAGGTTAATGCTCTTTATCCTCATTATATTTGTGATAATCCTGAGTGTAAATATTCAGAGTTTACAGATAAACCAGGAGCTGGAGTTGACCTTCCTGAAAAAATATGTCCTAAATGTGGCAGACCTTTAAGAAGGGACGGACACTCAATACCTTTTGAAGTTTTCATGGGATTTAATGGGGATAAAGTTCCTGATATTGACCTTAACTTCTCAGGGGAATATCAGTCTGAAATTCATAGATATTGTGAAGAGCTTTTTGGAAAATCAAATGTCTTTAAGGCAGGAACAATTTCAACTCTTGCAGAGAAAAACGCCATTGGTTATGTAAAAAAATATTATGAAGATAATAATATCCATGCAAGTAAGGCAGAGATAATAAGAAAAGCTGCAAAATGTGAGGGAGCTAAAAAGACAACAGGACAGCACCCTGGAGGAATGGTTATCGTTCCTGGAGAGAAATCTGTCTTTGATTTCTGTCCAATACAGCACCCAGCAAATGATATGACAAATGACTCTATCACTACCCATTTTGATTATCATGTAATGGATGAACAGTTAGTAAAACTTGATGTACTGGGACACGATGACCCTACAACAATAAAAATGCTTCAGGAATATACAGGAGTAAATATTTATGATATTCCTATTGCAGACCCTGATACCCTTAAAATTTTCTCAGGAACAGAGGTTTTGGGAGTTACTCCAGAGCAAATTGATTCTACTGTTGGAACTTTTGGAGTACCTGAATTTGGAACATCTTTTGTAAGACAGATGCTTGTGGACACACTGCCTAAAACTTTTGCAGAGCTTGTAAGAATTTCGGGACTTTCACATGGTACAGATGTATGGCTTAACAATGCTCAGGAGTTTGTAAGAAGCGGAGAGGCAACTCTTTCTGATATTATTACAGTTCGTGATGATATTATGAACTATCTGATTGCACAGGGGCTTGATAAAGGAAAAGCTTTTAAGATAATGGAGTTTGTCAGAAAAGGAGAACCTTCAAAAGAGCCTGAACAGTGGGAAGAGTATTCAAATCTTATGAAAGAGCACCATATTAAAGAGTGGTATATTGAATCATGTAAAAGAATAAAATATATGTTCCCTAAAGGACATGCTGTTGCCTATGTTATGATGGCAATGAGAATAGCCTACTTTAAAGTTCACTATCCTCTTGCATTCTATGCAGCATATCTTACTAGAAAAATAGAGGATTTTGACTATGAAATAATGGGAAATGAAATATCTTTAAAAGAAAAGATGAGTGAGCTTAAAAAAGAGATGAAACTGGATGTTAAAAAGAAAACTCAACTTGCTCTTTGTGAAATTATCACAGAGATGCATGCTAGAGGATTTGAATTTTTAGGAATAGACCTTTATAAATCTGAAGGATTCAGATTTACCATTGAAGATGGAAAGATAAGAGTTCCTCTTTTAGGAATAGCAGGGCTTGGAGGAGCTGTTATAGAAAATCTTTTAAGAGAAAGAGAGATAGGTAATTTCCTTTCTTATGAAGATTTAAAAAGAAGAACTAAAATGTCTTCAACAATAATCGAAAAACTGAAAAGTTTAGAAGCTATTAAGGGGCTTAACGACACAAATCAAATTACATTATTCTAAACTTTGGAGGCATTTATTGATGTTATTAAATTTAAAAAAAATAGATAAAAAATATATAGGTACTTTTTTGGTGTGTTTTGCAGCTTCTCTTTGGGGATTTGATGCAATAGTTTTGACACCAAGATTATATCATCTGAAAGTAGCATTTGTTGTATTTGCAGTTCATTGTCTGCCTTTTCTTGTAATGAGTATTTTTATAGGAAAGAGGGAGATGAAAAATATTGCAGCTCTGCCTAAGAAAGATATTATGTTTTATTTTCTTGTGGCCCTTTTTGGAGGATGTGTGGGAACTCTTTCAATTGTAAAATCACTGTTTCTTGTAAACTTCCAGCATCTTACAGTTGTAACCTTACTTCAGAAAGCACAGCCTATATTTGCATTGATACTGGCAAGAATAGTTTTAAAAGAAAAACTTGGGAAGAATTTTTTAAACTGGGTTATTTTTGCATTGATAGGCGGATATATAATGACATTTGAATTTACTCTTCCTCAGGTGGCAAAGGTAAGTTCAGGTAATATTTTTAAAGCAACAATGTACGCACTTCTTGCAGCTTTTTCTTTTGGAAGTGCTACTGTATTTGGAAAAAGAATTTTGAGCCACTCAAGTTTTGTAACAGCTCTTTATACAAGATATTTTTTCACAACAGTAATAACTCTGTGTATAGTTATTGCTAATGGTGAACTTGGAGAGATATTTAATGTAACTCCTTTTGAGTTTATGATATTTTGTATAATAGGACTGACAAGTGGAAGTGGAGCAATTCTTCTTTATTACAGAGGACTTAGATATATTGATGCCAGTGTGGCAACAATATGTGAGCTTTCTTTCCCTATCTCTTCTGTGGTATTTGATTATATATTTAATGGAAGACTTCTTACACCTGTACAGTTTATGGGAGCTGCCTGTCTTGTTTTTGCAATACTTAAAATAAGTAAGAATCAAAAATAAATCTATATATTTTATAAAAGAAGGGGGTGTTGCATTTTTTATAAATTTGCAACACCCCTATTTTTTATCTATTAAAACTTATTTTATTTTAGAATCAAATACATATTCTCCATTTTGAATTTTTAAGATTGTTACAGCTTTAACAGGATTGTTGTTTTCATCAAATGTTAAGTATCCAGTAATTCCATCGTATTCAATACCTTTTAAAGCATCAACAATAGCTTGTTTTTCTGTGCTTCCTGCTTTTTCAATTGCCTCTTTTACCATATAAACAGCATCATATCCTAAAGCTGAGAAAGCAGAAGGATCCTCTTTGTATGCATCTTTATATGCTTTTATAAAGTTTTGAATTTTTGGTGATTCATCCTGCATAGAGAAGTGATTTGTAAAATATGAGTTTTCTATAACTTTATAAGCAGTTTCATCCAAAGTTTTAGAAATTCCGTCCCATCCATCAGAACCAACAAATATAGATTTAACCCCCATCTCTCTTGCTTGTGCAGCAATTAAAGAAGCTTGTTCATAATATTCAGGGATAAGAAGAACGTCAGGATTTACAGTAGCTATTTTAGTAAGTTGAGCTCTAAAATCTCTGTCCCCATCAGCATATCCCTCTTTTACAGTGATATTTATTCCTAATTTTTCAGCTTGTTCAGTAAATGCTTTTGCAATACCATCAGAGTAATCACTTGAGTTATTTACTAAGATTCCTGCTGTTTGAGCACCGAATCTTTCTTTAGCAAGAGTTGCAAGAACAGTTCCTTGATATGGATTTGTAAAACATACACGGAATACATTTGGTCCAGCTTCTGTAATGTCTACTTGAGTTCCTGTAGGAGTTATCATAGGCATATTATCTTGAGCTGCAATTTCTGCCACAGCAACAGTAGGTTTTGAAGTAATATCTCCTATAACTGCTGCTACTTTATCGTCTACAAGTTTATTGTATGCCATTACAGATTCAGTTGCATCTCCCTTTGTATCAAGAACAATATAATCAATCTGTTTTCCATTTATTCCCCCATTAGCATTTATCTCTTTTACAGCAAGTTCAGCTCCATTTGTTGTAGTTACTCCATAAATAGCTAGAGAGCCAGTAAGAGGTGCAAGTCCGCCTATCTTTACTGTAGTGGTTTCAGGAACTTTTTTCTCTCCTCCACAAGCTGCAAACATCATAGCTGCTCCAATCATAACTGTTTTCATTAATTTCATAACCAATTCCCCCTTTAAAAATATATTTTATAATTTAATTTTTTTTAATTAAAAAAGACAGCCTGTAAGGCTGTCCCTCTTCACCCATAAAAATATTTTAATTCTTTGAAAACTTTTAATAAATTTTAAGTTTTACAAAAATACTCTATCAGACAGAATTTAAAACTGTACTATATTTTTTCAGGAGCCGAATATATCCACATACCTTAATCAGATTATCTGTATATTTATTTGTTAAATTTTTAAGCAGCAGTAGTCCAAATAATCTATTAAGCAGTAGTAACATATTCATATCCTCCTTTTTAAAAGTTTAGTTTAATATATCTCTTTTTCGTTGAAATAAGTATAACTCAAATTTTTAAAAAATGCAAGAAAAATTTTCAAAAAATGTTTTAACGTTAAAAATATTGTTTAATTCAATAATAAAAAAAGGGGCTGTTGCATTTCTAAAATTGTAAAAATAAAATTCTCGATATTAAAA
>DXWL01000015.1 GCA_019416865.1 Fusobacterium sp. | reverse complement strand
ATCCTTGTTAATCAATAATTAAAATATGTGTCTAAGAAAATGGGTTCACTACATTACTCACCTCTTTATTTTATGCAGGTCATAAGTCTAATCATCAAAATCATCGTCATCATAAATATCATCATCTTCACAATAAATACTAGTGAAGGGTGCATTTGCCTGATAAAATTCCTCTCTATTTACAAGAGGAGTAATTGGAATATGAAACTTCTTTTCCTGTGTAAGTTCTCCTATATATGCTCTATTTGAAAGTATATATTTTACAGTTGTAAAGTGCATAGGAATAAAGAAAACATTCTCTATATATCTTGCTATTTTTCTGTAAGAAAATCTTTTATTTCTTAACATAAAAATACATTTAATAATAGGAGCTGTTTTTTCATCTACCTGTATATAGTCGCTGTTGACTAATTTGTATCCCATCGGGACTTTTCCTCCTGTAAAAAGATTTTTTTCAATTTTATTTTTTTTACCACTGGAAGTTCTAAGGTTAATCATATTTTTTTCAAATGCAGCAAAAGCACTTATGATATCTTTCATTAACTGTCCAGATGGGTTGTTGTCAAACTTTTGATCCACTGCAAGAAGTTCACATTTACATTTTTTCAGCTCAAATTCTAAATATCCCAAAAGAATTGTATCTCTGGCAAATCTATCAAGTTTTTGTACAATGACATAATCAACATTGACTTTTGATTTTCTGATAGCACTGAAACAACTGGCTAATCCTTCCCTTTTCTCAATATTTTCAGCTCCTGAAATTCCTTCATCGCAGAAGATATTAAGAAGCTGGATATTATTTTTATTGCAAAATTCTATTATAGATTTTTTTTGAATTTCAAGTCCGCCGCCTTCTTTTACCTGCTTATCACTGGAAACACGAACATATCCAACTGCTCTTTTCATTAATAACCTCTTTTAGAAAAAATTTGAGTAAATTTAATAATTGTACTAAATAATGATATCATTTAATCTGAAATAATACAATAAGTATGTGTTTAATTTATTGCTCAAAATCTTCAAAACATATTAATTGAAAAGTTTTTAGGACAGAAAAAAATTAGAAAAAGAAATAATTTCTATTTTGAATTCAGATAAAAACTTTTTGGATTTGAAATATAAATTCCACAGACACTGCTCAAAGGAGTCATAGCATAAGATGAAGTAAGTTTTGCTCCTGTTTTTTCTCCGTCAAGAAGATTAAAAATGATCTCTTTTGCTGAATGATCTGGAAGAGATGAATATCCTACAGCAGGTCTTATATTTATTTTCCAATAATTTTTATTTATATATTGCTCAAGACACTCTGCTCCAGCTTCAGCTATTCTAGTAAGAAGAATTGACTCTAAAATTTTCATATATTCATCATCTTTAAAAATAGAACTATTTACAGAGATTACAAATGCTCCTACATAATCTTCTTTATTGAAAAAATCAGCCGAAGAGATAAGAGAATTCTGATGTTCTATCTTTGGAAATGAAAGAGAATAACTTTTTTTAGAATCTGTTATAATAATAGAATCCTCTTCTTTTTTACATGAAAAAATTCCAAAGGAACATTTTACATGAATATTCTTTTCTTCCATAGCTTTTATAATTTCATGAACTTTTTCCATAACTTGACTTTCATAAGGAGTATTTTTTACCTTCATATTATGAAGAAGGATAGAGAAATCTATATGTGGTTTTATCTCTTCTAAAGAGAATTCAATAAAATGTTTTCCTATAATTTTAGGAATAATAGTTTCATAGGAATATATAATTTTATTTTCAGAAGAGATATTATTAATTTCACTTTTTTTATTATTGTTATAGATCTCTTTTAAGTAATATAGTTCTTCTGTTTTTTCTTTTAAAAAATTATCTTTTTTATCAGAGCATAGAGCTGATATAACAGGAAGAGTATCCAAAGCATCACTTACATAAAGAGTTCTGCCTTTATAAACAGGTTCAAGTTTTATAGCTGTATGAAGTTTTGAAGCTGCAGCTCCTGCAATAAGCACAGGAATATTGAGATTATTTTCATTGAAAAGAGTTAAAACTTTTTCCATCTCTTTAAGAGAAGGACTTATAAGTCCACTTAAAGTTATAATATCAACTTTTTCTGAAATAGCTGTATTAAAGATTTTTTCTTTTGAAACCATAACCCCCAAATCAATTATTTCAAATCCATTGCATTTTAACACAGTTCCCACAATATTTTTTCCAATATCATGGACATCTCCCTCAACTGTTGCCATTAAAATTTTTCCTTTTGATTTTATTTTATCTTTTGTTTTATCAAGAAGAGGGGTAATAATATCTACAGCTTTATTCATGACACTTGCTGAACGAATAAGCTGAGGAAGATAAAGTTCTCCTTTTTCAAACATATCTCCGACTTTTTCCATTCCTTTCATAAGCACATCTTGAATAAGAGCTAAAGGGGTATATATTTTAAGAGCTTCCTCAATATCATTTTCAAAAGTTGTACTTCCTCCATAAATAAGAGCTGTACATATTTTTTCTTCAAGAGATATTTCTATATTATTTTTGGAATTTTTTTCTGTGTCAGATTTTTTTATTGTAAGAGATAATATATTATCAAGGGCATTTTCATCTCCGTTAATAAGACTTGAAATAATATTTTTTTCTTTTTCTGAAAGTTCAGGAGTTTTTTCTCCGGGATTCATTATTGCAAATGTAAGTCCATCTTTTTGAGCTTCTTTTAAAAATACAGAGTGAATAGAAGCTCTTAAAGGATTATTTCCTCTAAAAGCAAAGGAAAGATTACTAAGTCCTCCTACTACTCCTGTTCCTTGTAAGTTATTTTTAATCCAAGAAGCTGCTTTTATAAAATTGATACCATTGTATCTGTCATCTTCACTTCCCGTTCCTACAGAAAGAATATTTGGATCAAAAATAATATCCCAATCTTCAAAATCTAAAGTTTTTAGTATTTTATAGGAACGCTTACAAATTTCAATTTTTCTTTCAAAAGATACTCCTTGTCCAGCTTCATCAAAGGCCATGACAACTACAGCAGCACCATATTTTTTTATGATTTTAGCTTTTTGAATAAAAATATCTTCCCCCTCTTTAAGACTTATGGAATTTACAAGAGATTTTCCTGCAATATTTTTAAGAGCAGTTTCAATGGTAGTAAAATCAGAGGAATCAATCATAACAGGTACTTTTGAAACAATAGGATCATTCTGAATAACACGCAGATATTTTTCCATCTCATCTTGTGAATTTAAAAGTCCATCGTCCATATTAATATCAATGACAGCAGCACCTTTTTGTATCTGTAAACGGGCAATTTCAAGAGCTTTTATATAATTTTTTTCCTCAATAAGAGTTTTAAAAATTTTTGAACCTGCGACATTATTTCTTTCACCTATAACAGTAAATTTATTTTTAAAAGAGTAGATTTCATTTCCTGAAAGAAGAGAGGAATTTTTTTGATAAATATTAGTTTTTCTCGGATCCTTCTCTTTCACCAAAGAGCTGATTGCTTTTATATGCCCATAATGTGTTCCACAACATCCTCCTAAAATATTAACAGCTTTATCTTTTATCAGTTCTTTTAAATAAGAAACTGTAATTTTAGGAGTTTCTTCATATTCTCCATTTTCATTTGGCAGTCCTGCGTTTGGATATAGAGAAATATATTTATGTGTGAAAGTGCTTAGTTTCTTTATAAGGGGTATAAGATCTTTTGCCCCAAAGGAACAGTTCAGCCCAAAAGAGATAACACACTTTCTGTCAAGGGCAACAATGAGAGATTCGATGCTTTGTCCAGAAAGAAGTTTTCCTTGTTTATTTACAGTAGCAGATATCATAACAGGAAGAGTTTTATTATTTTTCTCAAAAATCTCTTCAGCTGCAATAAGGGCAGCCTTTGCATTAAGTCCATCAAATATTGTTTCAATAAGAAGGATTTCAACTCCGCCATCAATAAGTCCCTTTATCTGTTCAGAATAAGCTTCTTTTAGCTGATCAAAATCAACAGTTCTTTCATAGGGAATATCTCCAGAAGGAATAGAAGCACTTTTGCTTGTAGGACCTATTGACCCTGCTGTCCATATTTTCTTTTCTAAAACTTTTTCTATTTCTGTAGCTGTTTCTCTAGCAAGTTCAGCACCTTTTTTTGAAAGTTCATAAGCTTTTTCTGAAATATCATATTCACTTAAAGATATTTTATTACAGTTAAAAGTATTGGTTTCAATAATATCAGCTCCAGAAAGGATATAATTTTTATGAATTTCCTTTATGATATCGGGTCTTGTAATGTTAAGAATTTCATTACACCCTTTTTTTCCTTGGAAATCTTTTTCTGTAAGATTATATTTTTGGATTGCTGTTCCAGTTGCTCCATCTAAAACCATTATTCTTTTTTCTAGTTCATTTATAATTTTATTCATTATACAGCCCCCTCAAAAGTTGCTCTTATATTTTGTATGCTGTTCATAATTTTTTTTGCAGTTTCAGTTTTATTCATTGTATATATATGTATTCCATCAATATCCGATGTCATAAGATCTATGATTTGCTCTGTAGCATAGGCAATTCCAGCCTCTTTTAAAGCTTTTGGATTGTTTTCATATCTATCAAGAATTTTTCTTAATTTTTCAGGTATAGTACATCCACACAGAGATGTTATTTTTCTTATTTGTTTTGCATTTGTAACAGGCATAATTCCAGCAACAATAGGAATATTAATGTTAAGTTTTTTTAGTTTATTTCTAAACTCATAGAACTGTTCATTATCAAAAAATATTTGAGATATTATAAAATCAGTTCCAGAGTCAACTTTGATTTTCAAATTAAACAAGTCAAGAAGATCGTTAGTATCTTGATGTCCCTCAGGATAGAAAGCTCCCCCTACAGAAAAGCTATCATTATTTTTTAAATATTTTACAAGATCAGAAGCATGAAGAAAATCTCCTTTCTTTAAAGGTGTACCATCTTTAGGAAGATCTCCTCTAAGAGCCAGTATATTTTCAATATTATTATTTTTTAATTCAGTTAAGATAGAATCAATCTCATCTTTTTCTGCTCCTATACAAGTAAGATGTGCCAGAGCTTCTATGTGATTTTTATTTTTAATTTTTGAAGCTATTTCAACAGTTCTCCCTCTTGAAGCACCTCCAGCCCCATAAGTTACACTTATAAAATCAGGTTTTAAAAGAGCCAGTTCATCTATAACTCCAAAAACTTCATCAAGTGAATAAATTTCATTAGGTGGAAACACCTCAAATGAAATAGTTGGTTTTTTCTTTGTAAAAAGATTAGTAATTTTCATAAATATTCCCCCATAACATAAAAATATAATAAAAAAACTTCCTTCATCTGATAGATGAAAGAAGTCTATATTTTAATAGAGATATACCATCTATCAGGAATTAGCACCACACTTTTTTAAGCAGGTTGCTGAGATATCATAGGGCCTGTCCCTCCATCTCTCTACATGGATTGTTTTTATATTGTAGGAATTTTAGCACAGAAATGTGAAACTGTCAACAAAGAATAATAATTTTTTAAGGATATAGACTGAATATTAAAAAAATGTTAGAATTAAAAAAGGATTTATAATAAGGAGAGTGAACTTATTATGTTTAAATACGTACGAGAAATATTAAAAATAGCTCTTCCTGCTGTGGGAGAGATGGTTTTATATATGCTTATATGGGTATTTGACACAATGATGGTGGGAAGATACGGAGGACAATTGGGAGTATCAGCAGTGGCTCTTAGTTCTGAGCTTATGTATACATTTATAAATATTCTTATGGGAATGGGGCTTTCAATAGCAATGACCTCAATAGTTGCCAGATCTTTGGGAAATAAAAATCTTTCTCTTGCTAAAAGTTATGCCAATCAGGGAATAAAAATAGGAGTAACTTTGGCATTTGTAGTTACTTCGATATTTTTTATTTTTTCAAGAAAAATTTTAAGCACAGCAGGAGCTGATAATGAAATATTTGAAACTTCAGTTCAATATATGAGAATTTGCTGCAGCGGAATGTTTTTTTATATGTGTGCCAATATGCTCAATGGAATTTTCAGAGGATGCAAAGATACAAAAACTCCTCTTTATGGTGCTGTTATAATGAATATAGTAAATTTGACTTTTGATTACCTTTTGATATTTGGAAAATATGGTTTTCCTGAGTGGGGGATAAAGGGAGCTGCAGCTGCTACAGCAGGAGCACAAATAATGTATTTTATATTTATTTTTTTACAGAGAAAGAAACTTCCTTTTAAGCTTTCTTTGAATGAAAAAATAAAATTGAAAGAGATGAAAGATCTTATAAAACTAGCTGTCCCTTCAGGGTTTCAAGAAGCGGCTTCAAGTATTTCAAGACTTTTAGGAGTAATGATGGTAATGACTTTAGGAAGTCTTGCATTTTCAGCTAATCAGATTACAGTAACCATTGAAAGTATTTCTTTTATGCCTGGGTGGGGATTTGCTATCGCTTGTACTGCTCTTGTAGGGCATAGTGTAGGAGAAAGAAATTTCAGACAGGCAAAAAACTATGCTAATACATCAGCAATGATATCTGCAATGGTTATGGGATTTTTCAGTATAATATTTTTATTTTTTTCAGAGGAACTAATATCTTTATTTATAAAAAAAGAGGAGATAGAGGTAATAAGTCTTGGAAGTAAGTGTCTTATGATAGGAGCAGCTCAACAGATTCCTATGGCTGTAGATATGGTTCTTGCAGGAGCATTAAAAGGAAGCGGAGATACAAAAACACCTTTCAAAATAGCTTTTCTATGTAACTGGGGAATAAGAATGCCTCTTATGTTTTGGTTTATTTATTTGAATAAGATGTCTATAACATATTATTGGATAATTACAGCTGTTCAATGGACAATAGAGAGTTCAATTCTTGTGTATATTTACAGAAAAAAATTTAAAGCAATGATAAATAGAAATAAAATAAAACTTTCACAATAAAAAAGGGACAGATGAGCCGTCCCTTTAAAATTATAAATTTTTTAATCTTCTAATGTAGGTTCTATGTGTCCATAATTTCCATTTCTTTTTCTGTAAATAACATTCATTTCTTCAGTATCACAGTTAAAGAATACATAGAAATCTTTTCCTAAAGCTTCCATTTGAAGTATAGCTTCTTCAAGATTCATAGGTTTTGCTTCAAGAGCAACTTTAACAACTTTCTTAGTTGCTTCAGCTGATACTGTATTAGTTACAGGGTCAAATCTGAAAGATCTATGAGAAACAACATCTTTATTATCTCTTAATTTTTCTTTATATTTTTTAATTTGTCCTTCAAGGATATTTGCTGCTTTATCTATTGCAACATATAAATCATTTTCTGTAGCAACTGCTTTTAATATATTTCCATTAGCGTTAGCTATAACTTCCGCTGTATGTGAAGGTCCTTTTTTTAGTTTTACTGCTGAAAGAGTAACTGTAATATCTCCAAGATTGTCAAAATACTTATCAAGTTTCTCCATTTTTTTTACTGCATAGTCATTGATAGGGTCTGTTATTACTAAATGTCTTCCTAATACTGTAATTTTCATAAACATCACTCCTCTGTATACTACCTGACTGACTCATCAGATAATATTTCTTGTGTTACTTATATATTCTCCATTGAAGTCAAATTTCCTTTTTTTTTCTTAAAAAAATTTAAAAAATTTTTATTTTTATAAATTTTCTTCTAAGGAAAGTTTTCCTCCTTTCAAATAATACTTTTTATCAGTAATATTTGAAAGTTCTTTAGAGTGAGTAACAACTATTATTGTTTGTTTCTTTTCGACGCTTATTTTCTTAAAAATGTTATGAATATTATTACTTGTTTCTTCATCAAGATTTCCTGTAGGTTCATCGGCCAAAAGAATTTTGGGATTATTTATAAGAGCTCTTGAAATTGCAACTCTCTGTTTTTCTCCTCCAGAAAGCTGACTGGGTTTGTGGTTAAATCTTTCTCCCAGTCCAACTTCTGTAAGAAGTTCTTTAGCTCTTGTTTCAATCTCTTTTTTATTTTTAAAATTTTTAAGCATTGCAGGAAGCATTACGTTTTCAAGGGCTGTAAATTCAGGAAGCAGATAATGAAACTGAAAAACAAATCCCAGTTCGGTGTTTTTTATTTCATCTATATGCGACGAATTGCTTCTGTCAATTTTTTTACCATTTATAATAATTTCTCCCTCATCAACAGTATCAAGCATTCCTATAACATTTAAAAGAGTAGATTTTCCAGAACCAGATTTTCCTAAAATAGAGATAAACTCTCCCTCATCAACTATAAGATCAAGATCTTTTAGTATATGTATATTTTCAGTTTTTCCTCTATATATTTTATTAATCTTTTTTAATTCCAGAGCTGTTTTATTCATGTCTTAATGCCTCCATAGTTTCCATTTTTCCGGCTCTGTATGCAGGAAACACACTTGAAAGAAAAATAATTATAATGTTTACTCCAATTATTGTAAAAATTTCTTTTCCTGATAACTCTACAGGTATCTTAGTAAGATAGTATATATTTGTTATGCTTGAAATAGAATAATTTTTTACATACCAAAGTATTCCCAATGAAAGAAAAGTACCGATAAAAATTCCAATTCCTCCCAAAGTCATTCCTTCAAGAAGAAATATTCTCATTATTATTTTTTTAGGAAATCCCATTGCTCTCATAATACCAATATCTTTTATTTTTTCTCTCACCAGCATATTCATTATTACCCATACAACAAATCCTGCTATTACAACTATAAGAGAAAATACTATTATCATTACAGTTTTTTCAAGAGCAAGAGCTGAAAGAAGATTTCTGTTCTGTTCTCCCCATGTTCTGCTCATATATCCAAATTTATCAAAAATTTTATCAGCTATCTCTTCTGCTCTGTAAGGATTATTAAGAGTAAGTTCAAGGCTTGTAACTTCATCTCCCATATACATCAGATACTGTGCTGTAGCAAGGGGTATAATAACCATATTTATATCATAGTCATAATATCCGCTTTCAAAAACTCCTCCAATTTCAAGGGGAAGTTCTTGATTTTCAGCAGATACAAGAGTAATTTTATCTCCTATATCAGCTCCAAGTTGATTGAAAAGCTCTTTTCCTATAAGAATTGTGTTTTTCTTTTCAGGATTCATAGAACCATAAACAATTTTTTTCTGAAGATCAAGTCCTTTTGCAGCTCTTTCAAGATCCAACCCGTCTACTTTTACACCTGAAACATGAGTTCCAAATGTTCCTGTATATTTTATGATTCCTTGTGTAGATACTTTTGGAATAACACTTTTTATTCCTTCAACTTTTTCAAGTTTTTCAACAGCAGTTTTGTAACTTCCTTCATCTCTATGGAGATCAGATATTGTAACATGACTTCCTAGAGATAAAATGCTGCTTATCATATTTTTATCAAGTCCATTTGCAATACCTATTGATACCATAAGAACGGTTATCCCTATGGTAATTCCTAAAATTCCTATAAGACTTTGTTTTTTCTTTTCTAATATATGTTTTTTTGCTATAAAGAATTCAAGCATATTATTTTTCCTGTTCTTTCAAAGTTTCTTTGTAAGCTTCCACAGCATCCCAACCATTTATTCTAAGGAAAAGTTGTCCTGTCTTAGGGTCTATAAGAAGTCCGTGAACAGCTACATCTTTTGGCATAAGAGGGTGATTTCTTACTTTTTCTACACTCTCTATAAGAGATATTTCTACAGAATCAAAACCATAAAGCCATTTGTTAACTTTTATTCCAGCATTACTTAAAGTTTCGATAGTATTTTTTGAAATTCCTCTGTCGATCATTTTTTGGATAGTTTTGCTTGGGTCTATTCCGCTCATTCCACAATGAAAATGCCCAACTATATAAACTTCTTTAACATCAAATTCATAAACACAAACTATGATACTTCTCATAGCACTTCCAAAAGGATGTACAATTACTCCTCCTGCATTTTTTATAAATTTAGCATCTCCATTTCTTACATTCATTGCTTTTGGAAGAAGCTCTGTAAGTCTTGTATCCATACATGAAACAACAACCATTTTTTTATCAGGATACTTTGTTGTGTCAAAAGCTTCATAATCTTTATTTTCCACAAATTTTTTGTTAAAACTTAAAATCTCATCTAAATTTTTATTTTTTTCAGTCAAATCAAACACCCGCCTTTGTCATATAAAGTTTATTTTTCTGCTTTTTAAAGCACTATTCTTCTCTCTCTGGTATTAATATTACTTTAATACAGTTATTTTTGTCAATCATTTTTTGAAAGAAAGGAGTTAACTCTTTTTCAGTTATTTTTGTTTCAAATTCAGAAGGTGTGTAAGGCTCAAAGTCATCACCTCTTTTTATTTTTTCTGTAAGATAAGCACTCCACCAACCATTTTGTTTTTGACTGTTTTCATATACAAGTCTATAATTTTTAACAATACTTTCAAGAGATGATTTTTTAATTTCACCATTTATAAGTTTTTCAATCTCTTTTTTTACAGCTTCTGTTATCTCATCTGCTCTTTTTGGATCAGTAGCAAATTTTACTTGAAGATAGCCATTTTCATTTTTGCTTATAAATACTTTTGGAGAAATTCCGTATACCCTTCCAAGTTTTTCTCTCACTTCATCAATAAGATTTATTCTTAAAATATTTTCAAAAGCTTGAGCCATATAGCTGTTATTTTGTGAATATTCTACTTTTAAAGGATAATAAAGAGAAACTTTGACTTTTTTATCTACTCCTTTAACAACAGTTTCTGAAATATTTCCTTGAGGATATTTTATATTAAGAAATTGTTCAGAGGAAATTTTATTTTTTTCAGCAGAGTTTACTGGAAGAGAGGCAAAATATTTTTTTAAAATATTTTCAGCTTCTTCTTTATTGACAGCTCCCAAAATTACTCCTTTAAAGTTTGTAAAGTCAGAAAATTTATTTTTGTATTCTTCCATAATTTTTTGCTTATTTATTTTTTCTAAATCGGAAGCAGTAATAGTTCTTTTTCTCAAATTATTTTTGAATAAAATCTCTGTTATCTTATCTGAGTAAAGAGAATCAGGAGAATTTTTTCTGTTTTCAAGAGCCTCTTTTGTATTCACCATCATAGTGTCATAAAGTTTTGATGAAAGTTTAGGTTCTTTTATTATATACATAAAAGAATCAAGAGCTGTATATAGATCTTTGTGATTTGATACAATAATTGCTCCTTGCTCAAAATCACCTATGTACATCTCTGTAGAAAATTCTTTCCCTTTCATAAATCTATCTATATTTTCATATTCAATATTTCCTACTCCTGAATTTTCTATAATATCAGCAGCAAAAAGGGAGTTGAGATACATCTCTTCACTGTCATTAAGACTTCCCTCTCTTTTGAAAAGTTTGATATATATTTTGTCCTTTTCAAAATCAGTTTGCTTATATAAAAACTCTATTCCATTTGAAAGAGTTATTTTTTCATAATTTTTGAAGTCTTTTATCTCTGTAATTTTACCTTCTGTAAGCTTAGGTTTCTCTAAATTAATATTGAAATTTTTATTTTCTCTTTTTTTTATCTCAACATTTCTTGAAGAAAGAAGAAGATTTTTAAATTCAGTTTCGTTCGGAACTTTTACCTCACTGCTGTCAGGAGCAAAGAGTATTGATACCAGTTTGTCATTATAAAATTTTTCAGCTATATCTTTGATATCTTCAGTTGTAATATTTTTTGAAAATTCATTATAATATTTTAATATATCATCAGAATCTGCAAAGGTATCATTATTTAAAAATACTTTTCTCACAGCAGGAATTATCTGTTCATTTTCAAGGCTGTCTCTGTTTTTTACAGAATCCTCAAAAGCACTTTTTAAATTTTCTTTTTCAAGATTAAGTTCTTCAATAGATACTCCATTTACAGCCATGTCTTTTATAATTTTTACAGCAGAAGAGATTCCATTAGGAATTTGATTTTTATTTATTACAGCATAAAAAGTATTAAGTCTGTCTTTTGAAAGTTCCCAGCTGTAATATCCCCCTTCATATATGGAATTATTTCCAGATTTTATTTCTTCATTAATTCTGTTTGAAAGAAGAAGTCTGAAAAGAAGATTTTTATAGAAATCTTCAGCCTTTATATTTTCATTAGTGAAATTGTAATCCTCTCTTCCTGTGATTTCAAGAAGAACGTATGTTAATTCCTTATCTTTAAAAACAGTGTATCTGTTATCAAGTTCTTTCAATCTATATTCTTTTCTTGGAATAAATTTTCTTGTTTCTTTATAATCGAAATATTTTTTTATAATTTGTTCTGCATATTTTGTATCAATATCCCCTACCATTACAACAGCCATATTTTCAGGGTGATACCATTTGTCGTAATATCTTTTTAGAACATCTCTTTGAGTTTTTGAGATAATATCCATATCTCCTATAGGGAATCTTTTTCCATATCTTGAATCGTGGAAAAGTTCTTTTTGAAAAACTTTTGTTATTCTGTCAGAAAGTCCTTGCCCAAGCCTCCATTCTTCCTTAATAATATTTTTTTCATTATCAATATCTTCTTGCTTAAAAGTAGGTTTTAAAGTCATCTCTTTTAAAACTTCCACACCTTTTTCAAATTTTTCCTTGTTATCTGTAGGAAGTTGGATTTTATAAACAGTTTCGTCAAACCCTGTGTGAGCATTAAGATCTCCTCCAAAATTTAATCCTATTGACTGATAATATTTTACAACTTCGTTTTTGTTGTATTTTTCAGTTCCATTAAAACAAAGATGTTCTATAAGATGAGCCATTCCCAACTGATCTTCATCTTCCTCAAGGGAACCTGCTTTTACTAAAACGTTTACAGATACCCTGTTTTCAGGCATCTTATTTGGATATATATAATATGTCATTCCGTTTGAGAGTTTTCCAATTACTAATTCTTTGGGATTTTCTACTTTTATCTCTGCCCATGTAAAAATGGAGATTATCAAAAAGATAAGAGCGAGTAATTTTTTTCTTGTGTTCATTTTTATCTCCTTTGCGAATAATTAAATTTGAATCTTATTCAATTAATTTTATCATAATTTTGATGTTTAAAAAAGGATTATATGGTATACTTATAAAGTCATAAAATTCTAAAAAATAAAAAATTTCAGTTTAAAAATATAGGGAGGAAAATTTTGAAAATTTTTAAGAAAAAAAATCTTTTTATATCAGTAGTAGCTGTTTTTTCACTGGCTTTTATTTCGTGTAAAAGTGAAAGTGTAGGCAGAGCAGAAACTATACCTGTTCAGACAGAAATAGTAAAACCAGAACCACCAAAGGAATTTTTATATACTACAGCTCTTAAGACATCTGTTCTTGATTCTTATGAAACAAAAAAAATAACAGATGTACTTAAACAGAATACAAGACTTTTGGTTGCAGAAAGAAAAAATATGGAAATTATAGAGCAAGGAAAAACAGATACAGTTAAACCTAATAAAACTGTAAAAAAAGTAAAACAGGAAAAACCTTTTGTAAACGATGATGAAAAAGTAAGAATTATTTTGCCAGAAAAGTCTGATAATGTAAAAGAAACAGAAGTAATTGTGGAAGAAAATACAGCTCCTAAAAAATATGAAAAATGGGTTCGTGTGAAATATAGAAAAGATTTGAAGGAAAAAGAGGGATGGATAATGGAAAAACATCTCACAACAAACGCTTATAAAACTCTTCCAAAATCGTGGAACAAACTTGAGCTTAAAAATTTTCCTGAAAAAATAGAGTTTCCAGATAATCCTAAAATAGATGTTAAGGGGATATATCTTACTGTTTATTCAGCTTCATCAGAGAAAAAAATGGATGCTCTTATTCAACTTGCTAAAGAGTCAGAAATTAATGCTTTTGTAATAGATGTAAAAGATGATGAAGGACAGCTTCTGTTTAAAATGGATGATAGTATTTTAAAATATAACTCAAAAGCTTTTTCAAGAGTATATATCAAAGATATAGAAAAATTTATGAAAAAACTTAAAGAAAATAATATTTATACAATTGCAAGAATAGTATCTTTTAAAGATCCAGTTTATGCAAAACAAAATCCAGGAAAAGCTATCATAGAAAAGAAAACAGGAAAACCTTTTATGAATAAAGACGGAATAATTTGGGTATCACCTCATGATAAAAATCTTTGGGAGTATAATGTAGCAGTTGCAAAAGAGGCAGCAAAAATTGGATTTAATGAGATACAATTTGATTATGTAAGATTTCCTGCTTCAAATGGAGGAAAACTTGATGCTTATCTTGATTACAGAAATACAGAAAACGATTCTAAGCCAGTGGCAATTCAAAAATATTTAAAATATGCTTGGGAGGAGTTAACTCCTTATCATGTATATATAAATGCCGATATTTATGGTCAAATAGGAACTTTCCAAGATGATATGGGACTTGGGCAATATTGGGAGGCAATAAGCGGATATGTTCATTATATATCTCCTATGATGTATCCTAGCCATTATATAAATGGAGCTTATGGTATACCTGTTCCTGATGCTGCACCATATAAAACAATTTACTACTGTACTCTTGATTCAATAAACAGAAATGAAAACATTGATAATGGAGCAGAGATAAGACCATGGATTCAAGATTTTACAGCTAAATGGGTAAAAGGACACATTACTTATGATGTTAAGGCTGTAAAAGAGCAGATAAAAGCTCTGGAAGATTTGGGGATTGATCAATATCTTTTATGGAGTCCAAGCAACAGATATCATGTAGAAAAAATCACTGCTAAAAAATAAAGTGAAAATATTTAATAACAGAACTTTTATTTTTAAAAATGAACAGATAAAAAAAAGAGAGCCTTTCTCTCTTTTTTTTATTTTAATCTTATGTTTTTTATGATATAATTAATTCTGACTTATCAGAACGGAGTTGATTTTTTGGAAGGAATTATTAATGTCAATAAGCCAAAAGGAATAACATCTTTTGATGTGATACGCAGACTTAGAAAGATTTTATCAACTAGAAAAATAGGGCATACAGGAACTCTTGACCCTATGGCAGAAGGTGTTCTTCTTGTGTGTGTGGGAAAAGCAACAAAACTTGCACAGGACATAGAAGCTTCTTCAAAAGAGTATGTTGCAGAGTTTGAGCTTGGTTATAAAACAGACACTTATGATATTGAAGGGGTAGTTACTGACAGAAAAGAAGATTTTTCAGTGTCAGAAACAGAACTGTGTGAAGTTATAGAAAAATTTATTGGAGATATAGAACAGATTCCTCCTATGTATTCTGCTATAAAAATAAATGGACAAAAGCTTTATGATTTAGCAAGAAAAGGAGAAACAATAGAGAGAGCTCCGAGAAAAATAAGAATAGAAAATATAGAACTTCTTGAGTTCGATGGAAAAAAAGCAAAAATAAAATGCTCTGTTTCAAAAGGAACATATATTCGTTCTCTTATATATGATATAGGAGAGGAACTTAAAACTTTTGCTGTTATGACTTCTCTTGTGAGAGTTCGTGTAGGAGGAGAAACCCTTGAAAAAAGTTTTACTCTTGAAGAGATTGAAAAAATTATGGTAAGTGGAGAGCTGTCTTTTATAAGTACAGTTGAAAATTATTTTGTCTGTCCTGATATTGAGATTACAGGAGAAAAGAATAAAACACTTTTCCTTAATGGAAACACCCTGATTTTTAATAAAAATGATGGAATGTATAGAGTATATTGGGAAAAAAGTTTTTTAGGATTGGCACAAATAAAAAATAACCGTTTAAAAGGATATAAGTATTATTAATATAAATTTAAGGAAGGAATATTTATGAAAATTAAAAACATCGCAATTATTGCCCATGTTGACCACGGAAAAACAACTCTTGTTGACTGTTTGTTAAGACAGGCCGGGGTATTTGGAGCACATGAATTGGAAAAAGTCAGTGAAAGAGTAATGGACTCTAACGACATAGAGCGTGAAAGAGGAATTACAATTTTCTCAAAAAATGCTTCTGTAAAATATAAAGACTACAAAATAAATATTGTAGATACACCAGGACATGCTGACTTTGGTGGAGAAGTACAAAGAATTATGAAAATGGTTGACTCTGTTATACTTCTTGTAGATGCTTTTGAAGGACCTATGCCTCAAACAAAATATGTTCTTAAAAAAGCACTTGAGCAAGGACACAGGCCAATAGTTGTTGTAAATAAAGTGGACAGACCAAATGCAAGACCTGAAGAGGTATTATATATGGTATATGATCTGTTCTTGGAACTTAATGCAAATGAACACCAATTAGAATTCCCTGTTCTTTATGCATCAGGAAAAGGTGGATTTGCAAAAAGAGAATTAGATGATCCAAGCGATAATATGGTTCCTCTTTTTGAAACAATTCTTAGTGAAGTTGACGATCCTGAAGGAGATGAAAACAAACCTCTTCAATTCCTTATCACTAATATAGAGTATGATAACTATGTCGGACAACTTGCTGTTGGAAAAATTCACAATGGAAAAGTTAGAAAAAATCAAGATGTTATGCTTATAAAAAGAGATGGAAAAATGATAAAAGAGAAAGTATCTCTTCTTTATGGTTATGAGGGATTGAACAGAGTTGAAATTCCTGAAGCAACAACAGGTGAAATTATTTCTATAGCAGGACTTTCAAATCTTGATATTGGGGAAACAATAGCTGATATAAACGATCCTCAAGCTCTTCCTCTTATAAATATAGATGAGCCTACACTTGCTATGACATTTATGGTAAATAACTCTCCTTTTGCAGGAAAAGATGGAAAATATATCACATCTAGAAATATTTGGGACAGACTTCAGAAAGAACTTCAAAAAAATGTAAGTATGAGAGTAGAAGCAACAGATTCTCCAGATGCCTTTACAGTAAAAGGAAGAGGGGAACTTCAACTTTCTATACTTCTTGAAAATATGAGAAGAGAGGGATTTGAAGTTCAAGTATCAAAACCGAGAGTTATTTATAAAGAAATAGATGGAAAAATGTATGAACCTGTAGAGATAGCTGTGGTTGATGTGGAAGAAACATTTGCCGGAGTTGTAATTGAAAAACTTGGAAGCAGAAAAGGAGAACTTATCTCTATGACTCCAGGACAAGATGGATATACTCGTCTTGAGTTCAAAATTCCTTCAAGAGGAATAATTGGATACAGAAATGAATTTTTAACAGATACTAAAGGTTCAGGAATATTAAACCACTCTTTCTATGATTTTGAACCATTTAAGGGACCAATTTCAGGAAGAAAGAAAGGTGTTCTAATCGCAACAGAAACAGGTGTTTCAGTAGCTTATGCTTTAAATGCTCTTCAAGATAGAGGAGAGATGTTTATAGATCCAGGAATCAATGTTTATGAGGGAATGGTTGTAGGAGAACACAGTAAAGAAAATGACCTTGTTGTAAACGTATGTAAGACTAAAAAACTTACTAATATGAGAGCTGCAGGATCAGATGATGCTGTAAAATTAGCTCCTCCAAGAAAACTTACTCTTGAACAAGCTCTTGATTATATATCAGATGATGAATATGTAGAAGTTACACCTAATTTTATCAGATTAAGAAAAAAATATTTAACTGATAATGAAAGAAGAAGACACTTTAATAAAAACTAATGAGTGGTTTCAAATTAATCATTTGATGGTGAACTTTTGAAACTTTAATTAATAAAGAGGCATAAAAGATTGACAAAATACGGAAAATCTTATATCCTATGTATACTGTTTAAATTAAGTTTTATTTATATAAAATAAACAATTAAAAGTAATTTTAATATTTTAGGAAGGTGAAAAAAATGGCATGTAGTAAAACTGTAGAAATCACAAACGAAACTGGACTTCACACTAGACCAGGAAATGAGTTTGTAAGCTTAGCAAAAACTTTCACTTCAGCTATTGAAGTTGAAAACGAAGAAGGAAAAAGAGTTAAAGGAACTTCTCTTTTAAAACTTTTATCTTTAGGAATCAAAAAAGGAGCAAAAGTAACTGTTCACGCTGAAGGTGCAGATGAAACTGAAGCTGTTGAAAAATTAGCAGAACTTCTTGCAAATTTAAAAGACTAATTTTACAGGGCTGTTGCAGAGTGTTGTAAAAGAAAAAATTTATCAGTATGGCAGATTAAGGAATTTCTTAATCTGCTTACCATTGATATTGAAAAATTTTACTTTTACAATTATCATTGCAGCACCCTTTTTTTTAAGAATTTATCCTATTTTGTATAAAGGAAGGTATTTAACATGAGTAAAGTAATAAATGGAATACCTGCATCACCAGGTATATCAGTAGGAAAAGTTTATCTTTACAAAGAAAATGAACTTTTCATAGACACAAACGAAGCTAAAAACCTAGAAATAGAAAAAGATAAACTTCTTCGTGGAAGAGAAATGACTAAGCAACAACTTCTTTCAATAAGAGAAAGAACAGCAAAAAGTCTTGGAGAAGATAAAGCTGCTATATTTGACGGACATATAACTCTATTAGAAGATGAAGATCTTTTTGATGAAGTTATAGAACTTATAGAAGATGAAAACATAACAGCTGAAAATGCTCTTGAGCAAGGAATAAACGGATACTGTGAAATGCTTGCAAATCTTGAAGATCCATATTTAAGAGAAAGAGCAGCAGACCTTAAAGATATTGGAAAAAGATGGCTTTACAATGTAACTGGTACAGAAATTTTAGATCTTTCAAATCTTCCAGCAAACTCTATAATAATAACAAAAGATCTTACTCCATCTGATACAGCACAGCTTGACCTTGAAAATACTCTTGCATTTGTAACAGAGATTGGTGGAAAAACAGCTCACTCATCTATTATGGCAAGATCACTTGAACTTCCTGCAGTTGTAGGAACAGGTTCTGTTTGTGGAGAAGTTGTAACAGGACAAGATATAATAGTTGATGCTATTGAAGGAATAGTTATTATAGATCCTACTGAAGATGAAGTAAAAACTTATACAGCAAAAAGAGAAGCATATCTTGCTGAAAAAGAACTTTTAAAACAGCTTAAAGATAAAGATGCTGTTTCAAAAGATGGAATAAAAGTAGGAGCTTGGGCAAATATAGGATCTCCTAAAGATGTTCCTGGACTTTTAAGAAACGGAGCAAAAGGAATAGGACTTTACAGAACAGAATTTCTATTTATGAATAATGACAGATTCCCAAGTGAAGATGAACAGTTTGAAGCTTATAAAGCTGTTGCTGAGGCTCTTGAAGGAAAACCTGTAACAATAAGAACAATGGATATAGGAGGGGACAAATCTCTTCCATATATGCAGCTTCCAAAAGAGGAAAATCCATTCCTTGGATGGAGAGCATTAAGAGTTTGTCTTGACAGACCTGAAATATTAAAAACACAATTCAGAGCTTTACTTAGAGCTTCTGCATTTGGATATATAAAAATCATGCTTCCAATGATTATATCTCTTGATGAAGTAAGAAGATCAAGAGCAATATTAAAAGAGTGTATGGAAGAATTAAGAGCAGAAGGAATTGCTTTTGATGAAAATATTCAGCTTGGAATAATGGTGGAAACTCCTGCTGTATGTTTCAGAGCAGCTTCTTTTGCAAAGGAATGTGATTTCTTCTCAATAGGTACAAACGATCTTACTCAATATACACTTGCTGTAGACAGAGGAAATGAGCAGATTTCTCATCTTTACAACTCATATAACCCTGCAGTGCTTCAAGCTATTAAATGCGCAATAGAGGGAGCTCATGAGGGAGGAATAAGCATATCTATGTGTGGAGAGTTTGCAGGAGATGAAAATGCAACTGCAATACTATTCGGAATGGGACTTGATGCTTATTCAATGTCAGCTATATCAGTGCCAAGAATTAAGAAAAATATCATGTCTTTAGATAAAAAAGAATGTGAAGAACTTGTGGCAAAAGTTCTTGAGCAAACAACAGCTGATGAAGTGTTGGCAGTAGTTGCTGAATTTAATAAAAGAGTATACGGAAAATAGTTAATTTCACTAAATAAAAAAACAGGGAGCAGAGCTTGATTTTAGTATCAGGCTCTGTTTTTATAATTAATATAATTTATATTTAAAATAAAAAAATAATATCTATAAATAATAAAAAATGATATAATATTGTGAGGGAATTTTGCTTTTTAACAAAAAAGAAAAATATTTATGTAAAACAAGGAGAGTATAATGTTTATAGATGAAGTAGTAATCACTGTAAAAGCAGGAAATGGCGGCGATGGAGCAGCCACTTTCAGAAGAGAAAAATATATACAATTCGGAGGTCCCGATGGTGGGGACGGAGGAAACGGAGGAGATGTTATATTTGTGGGAGATCCAAATATAAATACTCTTGTTGACTTTAAATTTAAAAAGAAATTTGCTGCAGAAAATGGTGGAAATGGGGCTAAAAAAAGATGCTTCGGAAAAACAGGAGAAAATCTTGTAATAAAAGTGCCTGTAGGAACTCAAGTAAGAGATGCAGAAAGCGGAAAACTTCTTCTTGATATAAATGTGCCTAATGTTGAAAGGGTATTTTTAAGAGGAGGAAAAGGTGGAGCAGGAAATGAGAGATTTAAAAACTCTGTAAGAAAAGCTCCAAAAATGGCAGGAAAGGGAAGAGAGGGAGCAGAAGTAAGAGTAAAACTTGAGTTAAAACTTCTTGCTGATGTGGCTCTTGTTGGATATCCTTCTGTTGGAAAATCAAGCTTTATCAATATTGTTTCTGCTGCGAAATCAAAAGTGGGAGCATATCACTTTACAACTCTTGAGCCAAAACTTGGAGTAATAAGAGTAGCAGAGGGAAAATCATTTGTTATAGCTGATATTCCTGGACTTATTGAAGGTGCAAGTGAAGGAGTAGGACTTGGAGATAAATTCCTAAGACATATTGAAAGATGTAAAATGATATATCATATTGTAGATGTTTCAGGGGTGGAAGGAAGAGATCCTATTGATGATTACAATAAAATAAATGAAGAACTTAGAAAATTCAGCTCAAAACTTGCTGATAAAAAACAACTTGTTCTTGCAAATAAAATGGATTTATTGTGGGAAATGGATAAATATGAGGAGTTCAAATCTTATGTAGAGGAAAAAGGAGGAAAGGTATATCCTATTTCTGTAATACTGGGAGATGGAATTAAAGAAGTTATAAATGACACTTGGGGACTTTTAGAAAAAATTGACAGAGAGCCTCTTGAAGCTGAAGAAAATGTTCTTGATGTAATAAAAGCTCAAAAAAGTGATAAGCCTGATTTTGTTATTACTCAAGATGAAGAGGGAGTATATGAAGTTGAAGGAGCTATGATTGATGGTATCCTTTCTAAGTATGTAATCACTTACGATGAAGAATCTGTAATTACATTTGTACATATGCTTAAAAATCTTGGAATGGAAAAAGCTCTTAGAGATGCAGGAGTACAGGACGGAGATACAATAAGAATAGTTGATGTTGAATTTGATTTCGTAGAATAATAAAAAATAAAACAGGAGCATTATATGAGAGGTATAGTTTTAGCAGGTCCTACTGGAGTAGGAAAAACTGATCTGTCTTTAAAACTTGCAAAGATACTTGGAGCAGATATAATTTCATGTGATTCTGCACAGGTATATGAGGAAATGAATATAGGCACTGCCAAAATAAGAGAGGATGAGATGGAAGGAATTAAGCATTATATGCTTGATGTTCTTCCTCCAACTCATAAATACAGTGTGGGTGAATATCAAAGAGCTGTAGATAAAATTCTTGCTGAAAAGGAAAAAGAGAATAAACCTGTAATTCTTACAGGAGGGACAGGACTTTATATAAATTCTGTGGTAAATGGACTTTCATCTCTTCCAGAAAGTGATCCAAAACTTCGTGATGAGCTTATGGAGCTTTCAGAAGATGATTTGTATGATAAATTATGCAGTCTTGATCCTGAAGCAGCTCAAACTATCCATAAAAATAATAAAAAAAGAGTGGAGAGAGCTGTTGAGGTATGCCTTATGACAGGTGAAAAATTTTCTGTTCTTTCAAAGAAAAATATAAAAAACAATAATTATGATTTTCTTAAAGTATGTCTTACAAGGGATAGAGAAATTCTTTATAAGAGAATAGACAAAAGAGTGGACATAATGATGGAACAGGGGCTTTTAAATGAAGTGGAAAACCTATATAAAAAATATGGGGGAGAGATTTTAAGAAAAATAAACATAATCGGATATACTCAGATTATTGATTATCTTGAAGGAAATATCTCTCTTGGAACTGCTGTAAATTTAATAAAGAGAGATTCAAGAAGATATGCAAAAAGACAGATGACTTGGTTTAATAATGATGATGGATATATGTGGTTTGATTTGGGAAATCAATCAGAAAATGAAATATTAAAATCCATAACAGAGCATTATTTTAATCAGAATGTATAATATTTAACTTGATAAATTGAAATTCTTATGGTATTATAAATCAGAAGTTTGTAGGAGATATTTGATGAAAAATATAATAATAACTCTACTCACTGCTCTGCTTTTTATTTCATGTTCAGGAGTTAAAAGAAATGAAATAAATATGCAGAAACAATATGAAATACTTTTAAATGAATGGAAACTGCCTGAGCTGGAAATACTTCTTGAAAAAAATTCTGGTACAGGAGAACAAAAAATAACAGAAAAATATAAAAAATTAGTGCAGGAGCGTAAAGAGGACGCACTGGCTTTGGATAAAATGTTAAAAACATTAAAGGCAGAGTTAGAATGTAATAATTTTGAAAATATTGAGATGTATTTTGATGATACTTTTGTAAACAGAAAAATTTTATCTGAACTAAAAAAAATAGATTTTTCACAGATGAAAGTTATGTATACTAAGCCTGAATTTTATAAAAATAAGGCTTTCAATACAGGAGCAGTTATTTTTACAGATAATGTGCAGTATTTCCGATTTACTTATAAGTTGAGTAATAGAAAATGGAGTATAATAGAAATTAAAGATGGAAGGTGATGTTCTTGAAGAAGAATGAAATAAAAATTCTCCTTTCCTCAGCTTTAGAAAATCTTTCTGTTATCAGAACATTAATAAGAACTTATTTGAAACTTCATAAAGTAGAAGAGCGTAATATAATGGAGATATTAACCATTACAGACGAACTTGCAACCAATGTTGTTGAACACGGCTATCAATATCAGCCTGGAGATCTTATAATATCTATGGAAAAAGATGAAAATATAATAAGACTTGTGGTGGAAGATAACGGTGTAGGTTTTGATGAAAGTAAAATGAGCAAAGAAGAAGGGGGAATGGGACTTCGTATTGCACGAAAAATGTCAGATAGCTTTGTAATTGAAAAAAAAGTGAATGGAACAAAATTTAAGGTGGAGAAAAAAATAAAGGAGGCTTGTTAAAAGATTATGGATACAAATTTTGATATTATAGAGGAAAAAATTGGTGATGTAAAAGTTATAAAGGTAACAGGTGAGCTTGATGCTCTTGTTGCTCCAAGACTTAAAGAAAAAATTACAAAAGATATGGAAAATGGATGTAAATATTTTGTTATTGATTTTGAAGAGTTAGTACATATTAACAGTTTAGCAATGGGAATTTTAAGAGGAAAACTAAAATCTGTAAAAGATATTGGCGGAGATATAAAACTTGTTAAATTAAATGATCATATCAAAGAAATATTTGAAATGATAGGATTAGATGAAATATTTGAAATATTTGAAGATAAACAGGAAGCAGTGGATAGCTACAATAAAAAATAAAACAGATAAGGATGGATTAATATGAATTATATGATAGGGATTGGATTTGCAATAATCGGATTCTGTATAGTATTTGCAATGCTGTACAAGAAATCTGTTATAGATAAAAAAATTGAAGAGTTAAGAGATACTGAGGATGAACAGTTAAAAGCAAAAATAAAAGCAAAAGAGATTATAAAAAATGCTGAATCTGAAGCAATAATTTTAAAGAAAGATATAGAGCTTAAAGCAAAAGAAACTGTATATCAAATGAAAGAGGAAGCAGAAAAAGAGATTAAAATAGCAAAAAACGAAGTTCTTCAAAAAGAGTTAAGACTTACAAGAAAAGAAGAAAGCGTTGATAATAAATTAGAAAAAATAGAAGCTAAAACAATTGAACTTGAAAAATCAAGAGAAGAGCTTGAAAAGAAAAATGAAGAGATACAAGTATTAATTGAAAAACAAGAAACTGAACTTGAAAGAATATCAGAACTTTCAAAATCTGAAGCAAAAGAGATGCTGATTTCAAAATTAAGAGATAGCTTAACACATGAAACAGCTGTAGCAATCAGAGAGTTTGAAGCAAAATTAAAAGAAGCAAAAGAAGATATATCAAAAAGAATTTTATCAACTGTTATTGGAAAGGCTGCATCTGAATATGTTGTGGATTCGACTGTAACAGTAGTAAATCTTCCAAATGATGAAATGAAAGGAAGAATTATAGGAAGAGAAGGTAGAAATATAAGAACTATCGAATCTCTTACTGGTGTAGATATTATAATAGATGATACTCCAGAAGCAGTAGTGCTTTCAAGTTATGACGGAGTAAAAAGAGAGATAGCAAGAAGAGCTATTGAAAAACTTATCTCTGATGGAAGAATTCACCCAGGAAAAATTGAAGAACTTGTAAATAAATCAAGAAAAGAGATAGAAAAAGATATTCTTGAGGCAGGAGAACAAGCTCTTATTGAAGTTGGTATTCAAGGAATGCACCCAGAGATTGTAAAAACTCTTGGAAGATTAAAATATAGAACAAGTTATGGACAAAATGTTCTTGTGCATTCAATAGAAGTTGCAAGACTTGCTGCAAATATGGCTGCTGAGCTTGGAGGAAATGTACAACTTGCAAAAAGAGGAGGACTTTTACACGATATTGGTAAAGTCTTAGACCATGAGATAGAATCATCACATGCTCTTATTGGTGGAGAGTTCTTAAAGAAATTTGGAGAACATGAAGATGTGATCAATGCTGTAATGGCTCACCATAATGAGGTAGAATATTCAACTGTGGAATCAGTTCTTGTACAAGCTGCTGATGCTGTATCAGCTTCAAGACCTGGAGCAAGAATGGAAACACTTTCATCTTACCTAAAAAGACTTGCTTCTCTTGAAGAGATTGCAAAATCATTTAAAGGGGTTGAATCTTCTTACGCAATTCAAGCAGGAAGAGAGATTAGAATTATCATCAATCCTGATATGGTAACAGATGATGAAGCTGTTGTAATGGCAAGAGATGTAGCAAAGAAAATCGAGGAAACAATGCAGTATCCTGGACAAATAAAAGTTACAATCTTAAGAGAAACAAGAGCAACAGAATATGCAAAATAGAAAAAAATTGTAATAAAGTATACAGAGGGTATGGAGTAAAATCCATACCTTTTATTTTGCTGAAAAAGATGATATAATTACTAAGTTAGAGAAAATAATAAAATATGAAGGGGTATTATGAAAATATTAGTAGTAGGGGATGTTGTTGGAAATCCCGGAAGAAAAACTTTATATGCTTATCTTGAAAAGGTAAAAGATAAGTATGATTTTATAATTGTAAATGGAGAAAATGCAGCAGCAGGTTTTGGAATTACAACTAAAATAGCTGATGAATTTTTTGCTAAAGGTGTAGATGTAATAACAAGTGGAAATCATATATGGGATAAAAAAGAGATATACACATATCTTGAAGGTTCTGACAGAATTTTAAGACCTCTTAATTATCCAAAAGGAGTAACTCCAGGAAAAGGATATACAGTTGTTGAAAGTAAAAAAGGAGTGAAAGTAGGAGTTATATCAGCACAAGGAAGGGTATTTATGCCGCCTATTGACTGTCCTTTTACAAGAATATCAGAAATATTGGATGAGATAAGAAAACAGTGTAAAATAATAATTGTAGATTTTCATGCAGAAGCAACTTCTGAAAAACTTGCACTAGGAAGATATCTTGATGGAAAAATATCTCTATTCTATGGAACACATACACATATTCAAACAGCAGATGAAAAAATATTTATGGAAGGGACAGGATATATTTCAGATGTAGGAATGACAGGTTCAGATAATGGTATAATAGGAATGTCAGCTGATGTTATAATTCCTAAATTTTTAAGTTCTCTTCCTCAAAAGTTTGAAGTGGCAGAGGGAAATGAAAGACTTAACGGACTTTCTGTTGAAATAGATGAAGAAACAGGAGAATGTACACAAATAGACAGAATAAATATCTCTCTTCAACAGATAGAAATATTATAAGAGGTGTTGTAAAAATGAAAGTAATGGAAATAAAAGTAATTTTTGAAAGTGATGACACAGAAAAAGCTAAAAAAGAGATAGGAGATATTTTTTATGATTTTGGTGCAACAGGTTTGAAAATAGAAGAACCTATGACACATAAAAATTCTCTTGATTATTACAAAAATGAAAAAGATTTTTTAATGGTTGACCATGCTGTATCAGCATATTTTCCTATGAATATATATGCAGAGAGAAGAAAACAGGCAATCCTTAAAAGATTTGAAGAAAAGTTTGAAGGCAGAGATGATATTGTCTACACAATAGATTTTTATGATTATGAAGAAGAGGATTATCAAAACAGCTGGAAAAAATATTTCTATACACAAAAGATAAGTGAGAGATTTGTGGTAAAACCTACTTGGAGAGATTACGAACCTTTAGAAGACGAACTTGTAATTGAGATTGATCCAGGAAGAGCTTTTGGAACAGGAACTCACCCTACAACATCTCTTTGTATAAAGCTTATGGAGGAAAATATTAAAGCTGGGGACAGAGTAATAGATGTAGGAACAGGTTCTGGAATTCTTATGGTAGCTGCTGAAAAACTAGGGGCAGGAGAGATAATAGGAACTGATATAGATGCTACAGCTGTTGAAGTTGCTATGGAAAATCTTGAGCTTAATAAGGTTGATACAGAAAAAGCAAGAGCATATGCTGGGGATTTAGTATCAATAGTTAAGGATGATAAATTTGATGTGGTTGTTGCAAATATTCTTGCAGATGTTTTATTAATCCTTTTAAAAGATATTTCAAGAGTAGCTAAAAAAGGTGGACTTGTAATATTCTCAGGAATAATTGAGGATAAACT
This sequence comes from Fusobacterium sp., assembly GCA_019416865.1. Classification (GTDB taxonomy): domain Bacteria; phylum Fusobacteriota; class Fusobacteriia; order Fusobacteriales; family Fusobacteriaceae; genus Fusobacterium_B. Next base: position 20,740 of record DXWL01000015.1, on the reverse strand, counting down.
TGAAGAGATGAAAAGAGCAATAGAAGGTGTAGGACTTGAAATTCTTGAGGTAAAGGCCGATAAAGAATGGAGAGCAATACTTATGAGAGCATAGATTTTAAGATGACTATAGGAGGAATGTTTTTATGAGAAACTTTATTATGGCAATAGATGGACCTGCAGGAAGCGGGAAAAGTACAATAGCAAAAATTTTAGCAGAAAAACATAATCTGACATATCTTGATACAGGAGCTATGTACAGAATGGTTGCTCTTTATTTCTTTGAAAATAATGTAGATCTTGATAACGATATGGAAGTTAAACTGAATCTTGCTGGAATAAAAATGGACATTGAAAAAGATAGATTTATACTTAATGGTAAAGATGTTTCAAAGGAGATAAGAACACCAAGAGTGAGTGGGCTTGTTTCTTTTGTAGCAAGAATAAAAAGAGTGAGAGAAAAACTTGTGGAACTTCAAAGAGAGATAAGCATGGGAAAAAATGTTGTTCTTGATGGAAGAGATATAGGAACAGTGGTATTTCCTAATGCACCTCTTAAGATATTTCTGATTGCTTCTCCAGAAGAAAGAGCAAAAAGAAGATTGAAAGAGTATGAAGAAAAGGGAGTGAAAGAGGACTTTGAATCTGTTCTTGCAAATATAAAAGAGAGAGATATGATAGATTCTACAAGAAGTGAGGGGCCTCTGAAAAAAGCAGAAGACGCTGTGGAGATAGACACAAGCTTTATGACAATAGATGAGGTTGTAGAAAATATAAGCAGACTTGTAAAAGAAAAAATAGGTGAATAATATGATTTATAATTTGCTTAGAATGATACTGTGGCTGCCTTTAAAAATAGTTATGCTGTTTAATTCTGAAAAAAGAAGATTTATAAAAAAGAGAATGGAGCAGAATTTTGATTTTCTAAAATCTGAAAAAGATTATATATGGCTTCATTGTTCGTCAGTGGGAGAGATAAATCTTTCAGATGCTCTTATAAAAAAACTTTTAGCAGAAAGAAGTGAAAATATTCTTATCAGTATATTTACAGACACAGGATATGAAACAGCACAAAATAAATATTCTAAAGAAGAGAGAATAAAACTTATATATTTTCCTTTAGACAGCAGATGTGAGATAAAAAAGATTTTAAAAATGATAAATTTAAAACTTCTTATTCTTATTGAAACAGAGATATGGCCTAATCTTATAAGCCTTTCTCATATGAAGGGAAAAGTTGTACTTGTAAATGGAAGAATATCAGACAGAAGTTTTAAAAAATATATGAAGTTAAAGAATATTTTAAAAAGCAGTCTTGATAAAATAGATGCTTTTTTCATGCAGACAGAAAATGACGCAGATAGAATAAGATGTATAGGTGCAGGAATAAACAAAGTAAAGGTTTTTGGAAATCTAAAATTTGATATAGAGCTTCAAAATTATACAAATGAGGAAAAAGAAGAACTTAAAAATCTTGTAAAAACAGATGAAAGAAAAATTTTTACAGCAGGAAGTACTAGAACAGGAGAAGATGAAATAATAATAGATGCTTTTAAAAAGCTGGATAACTATATGCTTGTTCTTGTTCCAAGACATCTTGACAGAATTGAAAAAATAGAAAATCTTATAAAAGAGAAAAATTTAACTTATACAAAGTACAGCAGTTTTCTTGAAGGAAAAGGTGAAAAGACAGATGTTGTTCTTGTAGATAAGATGGGAGTACTTAGAAAATTTTATGCTGTATGTGATACAGCTTTTGTAGGTGGTACTCTTGTGAATATTGGAGGACATAGTCTTTTAGAGCCGTTATTTTATAGAAAAACTCCAATTTTTGGAAAATATCTTCAAAATGTAAAGGATATTTCTGAAGAGATTTTAAAAAGAGAAATAGGATTTATGGCACATAACAGTGAAGATATAGTTGTTTCTATAAAAGAGATAGATAACGGACATACAAAAAATGAAGAGATAGAAAACTTCTTTAAAGCCAACCAAAATGTGGCAGGAAAAATAGTAAAAGAGATAGAAAAAATAATATAATGGAGGAATGAATGATAAAATTAGCAGAAAATGACGACTTCTGGAAACATTTTTTTAAAAATCCCAAAAAGGCATATAATCCATATATGCACAGACTAAAGGAGTTTCCTGAATATATAATGTATGATAAAGAGATTATGGATTCATACAAAGGAAAATGGAATGAATATTTTAAAAATGATAATCCTATATATGTGGAGATAGGTTCTGGAAGTGGTAATTTTGCAATAGGTATGTGTGAAAAATATAAGGACAGAAATCATATTGCACTTGAACTTAGATTTAAAAGACTTCACTCATCAGCAAGAAAATCTAAGAATTTAGGACTTAAGAATGTTCTTTTTATAAGAAGGTTTGGAGAAGAACTTTCTGAGTTTCTTGGAGAGTGTGAGATTTCAGGATTATATATTAATTTCCCGGACCCTTGGGAGGGAAATGAAAAAAACAGAATTATTCAAGAAAATCTTTTCTCAAGTCTAGATAAGGTGTTAAAGGTAGGAGGGAAATTATTTTTCAAAACAGACCATGACAAATACTACGAAGATGTGATACAATTAAGCGGAAATTTAGAAAACTATAAACTGGTGTATCATACTTCTGATTTACATAACAGTGAAAAGGCAGAGGAAAATGTGCTTACAGAATTTGAGCAGTTATTCCTTAATAAATTCCAAAAAAATATTAATTATATTGAAATTGAAAAGATAAAATAGACAGTGATTAAATTTTTTTAGGAGGATATAAATAAAAATATGGCAGGATATGTAGTAGTTGGAACACAATGGGGAGATGAAGGTAAAGGTAAAATAATTGATGTTTTAGCAGACAGAGCAGATTTTGTGGTAAGATATCAGGGAGGGAATAATGCAGGACACACTGTTGTTGTAAATGGAGAAAAGTTTATTCTTAAACTTCTTCCATCTGGAGTACTTCATGGTGGAACTTGTATAATAGGACCAGGGGTTGTTGTAGATCCTAAGGTATTGTTAGATGAATTAGCATCACTTGAAACAAGAGGAGCTAAAACAGACCATGTGGTTATAAGCGACAGAGCACACCTTATTATGCCTTATCATGTAAAACTTGATGAGCTTAAAGAGGCAAATGCAGGAGATAAAAAAATAGGTACGACTAAAAGAGGAATAGGACCTTGTTATGCTGATAAAATTTCAAGAGACGGAATCAGAATGGTAGATCTTCTTGATATGGAAAAATTTGCAAGAAAATTAAAATATAATCTGGAAGAAAAAAATGAGATTATAACAAAAATTTATGGTGCTGAGCCTTTAAGTTTTGAAAAAATACTTGCTGATTATACAGAATATGCAAATAAAATAAGACATAGAATAATGGATACAATCCCATTGGTAAATAAAGCTCTTGATGAGAATAAACTTGTTCTTTTTGAAGGGGCACAAGCAATGATGCTTGATATTAACTACGGAACTTATCCTTATGTTACATCATCATCTCCTACAACAGGAGGAGTTGCAACAGGAGCAGGAGTTTCTCCAAGAAAGATAGATAAAGGAATTGGAGTAATGAAAGCTTATACAACAAGAGTTGGAGAAGGACCTTTTGTTACTGAACTTACAGGAGAATTTGGTGAGAAAATAAGAAAAATTGGAGGAGAGTTTGGAGCTGTTACAGGAAGACCAAGAAGATGTGGATGGCTTGATCTTGTAGTTGGAAAATATGCAGCGATGATAAACGGACTTACAGATCTTGTTATAACAAAAATAGATGTTCTTAGTGGACTTGGAACTTTAAAAATCTGTACTGCTTATGAAGCAGAAGGAAAGATTTATGAATCTATGCCAGCAGATACAGAACTTCTTGCAAAAGCAAAACCAATTTATGAAGAACTTCCTGGATGGGACGAAGATATCTCTCAAGTAAAAACATATGAAGAGCTTCCTGAAAACTGTAAAAAATATCTGAAAAGAGTAGAAGAGATAGTAGGATGTCAGATATCAGTTGTATCAGTTGGTCCTGACAGAAGTCAAAATATACATATTAAAGAAATCTAGAATACTTTAAGAGGTTGCTTGTGGCAGCCTCTTTTTATATAGACAAAAGGAAAAGAAAAGGTTAAAATATAACAAATGTTAAAAAGCTTTATTAGGAGGTTATAATGAAAAAACAGTTGATGATATTAGCAGTTTCAGCATTTTTAGTTGGAGGATGTGGAGCAAAAGAAACTGCAGCTCCTAAAATAGATAAAATTACTCTTACAGAGCAAGAGATAAAAGACATACAAAAAAATTCAAACGCAGCAGCACAGCTTCTTGTAAGAAAAGCAATTCTTAAAGAGATGAACGATGTAAAATACAGCGAAGAGGAGAAAAAAGAGCTTGAAGAACTGAAGAAAAATCTTGAGCTAGAATATTTTCTTAATAAAAAAGCTATGGAAACAACAGCTGTAGATGATATGGAAGTCCTTCAAGTATACCAGAATAATATTGATAAATTAAAAGAGGGAGATATTGTAGAAATTCTTCCGCAGCTTAAAAACCAAATGCTTTTACAAAGAAGAGAGGAAGAAAAAGTAAAATATATGAACTCTCTTGTGGAAAAATATGATTTAAACGGTGAACTTAAAAAATATTTCCCAGAAGCTGAAGAAAAACAAGAAGAAGTAAAACCTGCTGAAGAGAAAGAAATTAGTAAATCTGTAAAAGAAAAATCTAGTAAATAGAAAATTTAAAGATGGTGAAAATATGCCGAAATCTGATAACAGTTTTAAAGAAAAAATAGCAGAATTTTTTAAGGATAAAGGACACAGCAGAATAATAGGAAGAGAATCTTCAATGAACTCTGCTGTGATGGTTTTATTTTGTGAGATAGATGAAAAAATATATATTCTTTTTGAAAAAAGAGCAGAGGGAATAAGACAAGGGAGTGAAATATCATTTCCTGGCGGAAGAAGAGATGCCAGTGATTTTAGTTTCTGTGAAACAGCACTTAGAGAAACTTATGAAGAGATAGGACTTTCTAAAGAGAGAATAACAGATGTAAGAAAATATGGAACTCTTATAATTCCTACAGGAGTAGTGGTGGAAGCCTATATAGGATATGTAAAAAATTTTTCTTTTGATGAACTTAATGTAAACAGAGATGAGGTAGAAAAAATTTTTCTTGTTCCTCTTGATTACTTCATAGAAAACAAACCTAGTATAGAATATGTAACAGTTCAAAATGAACCTTTTTATACTGATAAAGAGGGAAATAAAATTGAGCTTAATGTAAAAAGATGGGGACTTCCTGAAAAATATCACCAACCTTGGAAGGGAACTCCAAGAAGACTTTTGTTTTATAAATATGATAATGAAACAATTTGGGGAATTACAGGGGAAATTATTTATAGTATAGCTTCTTCCATAAAAAATTAAGCAAAATTTATATCTGTAAAGAAAAAATACTTGACAATTTTTAGAAAAATTAATATAATAATTTGGTGATTATATGGAATTAAAAGAGATGATAGAAATAGGAATACTTCTTGATTATTATAAACCTCTTTTGACAGAAAAACAGAAAAGATATCTTATAGATTATTTTGAAGAGGATCTTTCTTTGAGCGAGATAGCACAGAACTATGAAGTTACAAGACAGGCTGTCTATGATAATATAAGAAGAGGGTGCAAAATCTTAAGAGATTACGAAGAGAAACTTAATTTTTATAAAAAAGACAGAAAGTTATATAATGAACTTTTGGAGCTTAAAAAGGATTTTAAAGAAGAAAATTTGGATAAGCTTATTGAAAAAATGGGTTAGTCAGAAAATAGGAGAAAGAGATGTTAGAAAATTTAGGAAATAGATTTCAAGACATTTTTAAAAAAGTAAGAGGGCATGGTAAGCTTAGTGAAAGTAATATAAAAGATGCTTTAAGAGAAGTAAAAATGTCCCTTTTAGAAGCTGATGTAAACTATAAAGTTGTAAAAGATTTTATAAATAAAATTCAGGAAAAAGCAATTGGAACAGAAGTTATAAAAGGAATAAATCCTGGACAACAGTTTATAAAAATAGTAAATGATGAACTGATTGAACTTCTTGGAGGAACAAACTCAAAGCTTACAAAGGGAGTTAAAAATCCTACTGTGTTAATGCTTGCAGGACTTCAAGGGGCAGGAAAAACTACTTTTGCAGCAAAACTTGCCAATAAATTGAAAAAAGATGGAGAAAGACCATACCTTGTTGCAGCAGATGTCTACAGACCTGCAGCGATAAAACAGCTTCAAGTTTTAGGAAATCAGATTGATGTTCCTGTTTATGCTGATGAAGAAAATAAAGATCCTGTTGATATAGCAAGAAAAGCATGGGGACAAGCAAGAGCAAATGATTATACATATATGATAATAGATACTGCTGGAAGACTTCATGTAGATGAAGCTCTTATGGAAGAACTGAGTGAGATTAAAAAAACAGTAAGACCTCAGGAAATTCTTCTTGTAGTTGATGCTATGATAGGACAGGATGCAGTAAACTTAGCTAAAAATTTTAATGATAAATTAAGTATAGATGGAGTTGTTCTTACAAAATTTGATGGAGATACAAGAGGGGGAGCTGCCCTTTCTATAAAATCTGTGGTTGGAAAACCAATTAAATTTGTAGGAGTTGGAGAAAAAATAGGAGATCTTGAGTTATTCCATCCTGAAAGATTGGCTTCAAGAATTTTAGGAATGGGAGATGTGGTATCTCTTGTAGAAAAAGCTCAAGAAAATATAAATGAAGATGATGCAAAATCATTGGAAGAAAAAATAAGAACTCAGAAATTTAACCTTGAAGATTTCCTTAAAATGCTTCATATGATCAAGAAAATGGGGCCTCTTGCAAGTGTATTAAAAATGCTTCCAGGAGTAGGAAATGATATAGGCGATCTGTCTATGGCTGAAAAAGAGATGAAAAAAGTAAGAGCTATTATCCAGTCAATGACAAAAGAAGAAAGAGTAAAACCTGAAATCCTTAAAGCAAGTAGAAAAATGAGAATTGCAAAGGGAAGTGGAACAGATGTAGCTGATGTAAACAGACTATTAAAACAGTTTGAGATGATGAAGAATATGATGAAAATGTTCAGCTCAGGAAAAATGCCAAATCTTAATGCAATGAAAAATATGGGCGGTGGAATGCCTAATATGAGAAATGGAAAAGGAAGAGGAAAATTTCCTTTCTAAATAACCTAAGAAATAAATTAAAAATAAAATTTAAAAAATAAAAGAAGAATTAAAAGGAGTGATTTTTAATGTTAAAATTAAGATTAACAAGATTAGGAAGCAAAAAAAACCCAGTATACAGAGTAGTAGCTATGGAATCTACAACTAAAAGAGAAGGTAAAGCAGTAGCTTACTTAGGAAACTACTATCCATTAGAAGATTCTAAAGTAGTTTTAAAAGAAGAAGAAATCTTAACTTTCTTACAAAATGGAGCACAACCTACAAGAACAGTTAAATCTCTTTTAACTAAAGCTGGAGTTTGGGCAAAATTTGAAGAATCTAAAAGAAAATAATTAAAATTAATTAAGTTTTAGATTATAATAATTTAGATGTTTACTTTTATATGCAATGTATGATATAGTATATTTAATAAAATAAACAAGGGGAGATAAAAATGAATTCAGCGAAAAACATAATAATAATATCATCAATAATAAGCTAAATAAAATATTATAGATGTTATTATGTGGCGTTGTATAAAATTATCTCGATTGAATAAATTATTAGAAAAGATAAGCAACCTGCATGGTTGCTTTTTTTTATATCAGATATTCAAAATTTGTAAAATATAAACTTTTATCAGGAGGTTTTTATGTATAAAAAAGTATCTACCAGCTTAAATTTCGTAGAAAGAGAAAAAGAAATTGAAAAGTTCTGGGAAGAAAATAAGATTTTTGAAAAAAGTATCGAATCTAGAAAAGGGGATAAAACATATACTTTCTATGATGGACCCCCTACAGCAAATGGTAAACCACACATTGGACACGTTTTAACTCGTGTAATAAAAGATATGGTACCAAGATACAGAACAATGAAAGGTTATGATGTACCAAGAAAAGCAGGTTGGGACACTCATGGACTGCCTGTTGAACTTGAAGTTGAAAAACTTTTAGGAATCAATGGAAAAGAACAAATTGAAACTTATGGGCTAGAACCATTTATTGAAGAATGTAAAAAAAGCGTTTGGAAATATAAAGGAATGTGGGAGGACTTTTCTAAGACAGTTGGATTCTGGGCTGATATGGAAAATCCTTATGTAACTTATGACAATAACTTTATAGAATCTGAATGGTGGGCACTTAAAAAAATCTGGGAAAAGGGACTTCTTTACAAAGGATTTAAAATTGTTCCTTACTGCCCAAGATGTGGAACACCTTTATCAAGCCACGAAGTTGCTCAAGGATATAAAGATGTTAAAGAAAAATCTGCAATAGTAAGATTTAAAGTTAAAGGGGAAGAAGCATATATTTTAGCATGGACAACTACTCCATGGACTCTTCCTTCAAACGTGGCTCTTTGTGTAAACCCTAACGAAACTTACGTAAAAGTTAAACACGGAGAATATACTTATTACATGGCAGAAGCTCTTGTAGAAACTGTATTAAAAGAAAATTTTGAAATTCTTGAAAGATTTACAGGAAAAGATTTAGAATATAAAGAGTATGAGCCTCTATTTGATTTTGTAAAACCTGATAAAAAATGTTGGTATGTAACTTGTGATACTTACGTTACTTTAACAGATGGTACAGGAGTAGTTCATATTGCTCCAGCATTCGGGGAAGATGACGCAAATGTAGGAAGAATCTATGACCTTCCTTTCGTACAATTAGTAGATGCTAAAGGAGAAATGACAAAAGAAACTCCTTGGGCAGGAACTTTCTGTAAAAAAGCAGACAGAGAGATCTTAATTGACCTTGATAAAAAAGGACTTCTTTTTGATGCACCTAACTATGAACACAGCTATCCACACTGCTGGAGATGTGATACACCTCTTATCTATTATGCAAGAGAATCTTGGTTCATCAAAATGACTGCTGTTAAAGAAGATTTAATAAGAAATAATAACACAATTAACTGGATTCCAAAATCAATTGGTAAAGGTCGTTTCGGAGATTGGCTTGAAAATGTTCAGGATTGGGGAATCAGCCGTGACAGATATTGGGGAACTCCTCTTAATGTTTGGGAATGTGAATGCGGACACAAACATGCAATAGGAAGCATTGCAGAACTTAAAGAGATGTCACCTAACTGTCCTGAAAACATTGAACTTCACCGTCCATACATAGATGCTGTAACAATAACTTGTCCTCATTGTGGAAAACAAATGACAAGAGTAAAAGAAGTTATTGACTGCTGGTTTGACTCAGGATCAATGCCTTTTGCACAACATCACTATCCATTTGAAAATGAAGATCTGTTTAAGAAACAGTTCCCTGCTGATTTCATATCAGAGGCAGTTGACCAAACAAGAGGTTGGTTCTACTCTCTTCTTGCTGTATCAACACTTATTTTCAATGAAGCACCATATAAAAACGTTATCGTTCTTGGACACGTTCAAGATGAAAACGGACAAAAAATGTCTAAATCAAAAGGAAATGCAGTTGATCCATTTGATGCACTTGCAACTTATGGAGCAGACGCTATCCGTTGGTATTTCTATATAAACTCAGCTCCTTGGCTTCCTAACAGATTCCATGGAAAAGCAGTTCTTGAAGGACAAAGAAAATTCATGTCAACTTTATGGAACACATATGCCTTCTATGTACTTTATGCTGAGATAGATCAGTTTGATCCTACAAAATATACACTAGATAAAGAAAAAATGACTGTAATGGATAAATGGCTTATGTCAAAACTAAATACAGTTGTAAAAGGTGTAGATGAAAATCTTGCTGATTATAAACTTCTTGAAGCTGCAAGACTTCTTCAAGACTTTGTAGATGAATTAAGTAACTGGTATGTAAGAAGAAGCAGAGAGCGTTTCTGGGTAACAGATATGACAGAAGATAAAATTACTGCATACATGACTCTTTACACAGCTCTTATTACAATAGCTAAAACAGCAGCTCCAATGATTCCATTTATGACAGAAGAAATTTACCAAAACTTAGTAAGAAGTGTTGATAAAAATGCTCCTGAAAGTATTCACCTTTGTGATTTCCCTGTTGTTGATGAAAGTGCAATTGATGTAGAACTTGAAGCAGATATGGACGAAGTATTACAAGTTGTTACTCTTGGAAGAGCTGCAAGAAATGCTGCAAATATCAAAAACAGACAACCTGTTGCAAATATTTATGTAAAAGCAGGACACGAAGTTGGAGAACTTTACCAAAATATCATAAGAGAAGAGTTGAATATTAAAAATATTCACTTTGTAGAGGATACATCTCAATTTACTTCTTATACATTTAAACCTCAATTAAAAACTTTAGGACAAAGATACGGTAAGAAAGTAAATGAAATCAGAACTCTTCTAGCTGAAATAGATGGAAGCAAAGCTAAAAAAGAATTAGATACAACAGGTGTATTATCACTTACTCTTTCTGACGGAGAGGTAGCAAATCTTGCAGAAACAGATTTACTAATCGAAAGCGGACAAACTGAAGGATATATGCCTTTAGAAGATAGAGGAATAACTGTTGTTCTTGATACAAAACTTACTCCTGAACTTATCGAAGAAGGATTTGTAAGAGAAATTATCAGTAAAATTCAATCAATGAGAAAAGAAGCAGACTTCAATGTAGTAGATCATATCGTTCTTTACGAAGAAGGAAACGATAAACTAAGAGAAATTATTGAAAGAAATGCAGATGTAATCAAAAATGATACATTAACAGATGAAATTGTATTTGGTACAACTGAAGGATTTGCACAAGAATTTAACGTAAATGGAGAAAAAGTTAAACTTGGTGTAAAAGTAAAATAATGTAATTTAGATAAAGAGATAATCTGGAGATAACCTATTTTCAGATTATCTTTTTTTATTTAGAAATTATAATTGATTTATGATATAATATAATGGTTTAATTTATGTGAAAAGAGAATTTGGAAAAGAAAACTCGGAGGAAAATAGATGAATAATCTTTTTGAAGCAGTGAGTAAAGAGCTTAACCTTAAGCTGACTCAAGTTGAAAATACAGTAAAACTTTTGGATGAGGGGGCAACAGTTCCTTTTATCTCAAGATATAGAAAAGAGGTTACAGGAAACCTTGACGAAAATCAAATAGGAGATATTTTAAAAGCAATAACTTACCTTAGAAATCTTGAAAAAAGAAAAGAGGAGGTACTTGCTCTTATAGAAGAACAAGGAAAACTTACAGAAGAGTTAAGAAATTCTATAATAAAAGCTGAAAAACTTCAGGAAGTTGAGGATTTATATCTTCCTTATAAAAAAAGAAGAAAAACAAAGGCAGATATAGCTATTGAAAAAGGGCTAGAACCTCTTGCACAGTTTGTCTATCTTATGAAATCAGAAGATGAGCTTTTGAAAAAAGCGGAAGGATTTATAACAGAAGAGGTTTCTACTGTTGAAGAAGCTGTTGAAGGAGCAAAGCTTATTGTTGCTCAATGGATTTCTGAAAAAGCTGAATACAGAGAAAAATTAAGAGAAATTTTATTAAAAAATGGAATAATAGTTTCAAAAAATACAAAAAAAGCAGAGGAACTTGATGAAAAAAAGGTATATGCAGACTATTATGAATACACAGAGCCTGTAAAAACGGTTCCTTCTCATAGAATTCTTGCTCTTAACAGAGGAGAAAAAGAGGATATTCTTTCAGTGTCTTTAAAAACAGAGGATAATACAAGACAAAGAATAGATAATATTCTTCTTGGGGAGTTCAGCAATAAATCTGCAGCAGAGCTTCATAAAACAATTACAGCAGATGCTTATGACAGACTTATATTCCCTTCAATTGAGAGAGAAGTAAGAAATATCCTTACAGAAAAAAGTGAAACAGAGGCTATAGCTGTATTTAAAGAAAATCTTAAAAATTTATTGCTTCAGCCACCTTTAAAGGAAAAAAATGTATTAGGACTTGACCCAGGATACAGAACAGGATGTAAGGTTGCCATAGTTGATAAAAACGGATTTTTTGTAACAAATGATGTATTCTATCTTGTTGAAGGAATGAATAATGAAAAACAGCTTGAAACATCAAAAAATAAAATTTTAAAATATATAAAACAATATGACATTGATATTATTGCTATAGGAAATGGAACAGCTTCAAGGGAAACAGAGAGTTTTGTAGCAAAAACTTTAAAAGAGTGCAGTAAAGATGTAAAGTATATTATAGTAAATGAAGCAGGAGCTTCTGTTTATTCAGCTTCAAAACTTGCCAATGAAGAATTTCCTGATCTTGATGTTACTGTAAGAGGGGCTATTTCAATTGGAAGAAGAATCCAAGATCCTCTTGGAGAACTTGTAAAAATTGATCCTAAATCAATAGGTGTTGGAATGTATCAGCATGATGTTGACCAGAAACAATTAGACAGCTCTTTAGATGAAGTGATAGCTTCTGTTGTAAATAGTGTAGGAATAAATGTAAACACAGCTTCGTGGGCACTTTTAGAGCATGTGTCAGGTGTTAAGAAAAATATGGCAAAAAATATTGTCGAATATAGAAGAGAAAATGGAAATTTCCAAAACAGAAAACAGCTGATGAAAGTTAAAGGAGTAGGAGCTAAAGCTTACGAACAGATGGCAGGGTTCTTAATAATAGAAAATGGAGAAAATATTTTTGACAATACAATTATTCACCCTGAATCATATAATATTGCTGAAGAGATTCTTTTAGCAGTAGGAATCTCTATGGATGAATATAGAAATAATTTGGCTGAAAGCAGAGAAAAATTGAAAAAATTTAATTACAATAAATTTGCTGATGAAAAATCGTATGGAAAAGAAACTGTAAAAGATGTATACGAAGCTCTTATAAGGGACAGAAGAGATCCTAGAGATGAGTTGGAAAAACCTCTTTTAAAATCAGATATTCTAAAAATAGATAATCTGAAAGAGGGAATGGAGCTTGAAGGAACAGTAAGAAATGTTGTAAAGTTTGGAGCTTTTGTAGATATTGGACTTAAAAATGATGCCCTTCTTCATATATCTGAAATTTCAGATAAATATATAGATGATCCTGCTAAAGTACTTTCTGTAGGACAGATTATAAAAGTAAAAATAAAAGATGTTGATTTAAAAAGGGAAAGAGTGGGACTAACTAGGAAAGGAATGTAATTATGAGAATAAATCGTGATTCTCTTCTTGTAAAAATAGTTTTTTATAATAATATAGCGATAGTCTTAACAGCTATCGCTGTTGCACTTATAACAACTTTTATCACTTTTGAAGATATGGAATCAAGACTTGTAACAGCTGCAAACGAAAAAATTTCTCTTTTAGATAAAGCAAAAAGAAATTATCTTTCCAAAATAAGAGAGGACTTATATGAGGCTTCCAGAAAGAATAATATTTATGATTTAAAAAAAGTAGGAGATTATAATATAGCTGCCCAAGTTTTTAAAAGTGAGCTTTTAAGAAGGGATTTTCAGGTTTATTACAGAATAGGAACAGCAGTAATAGATAGCCATGGAAGGGTACTGGGAGCTTCTGGAGAAAGAGAGATACTTGATTCTACAAAATGCTTTAAATATTCAGAGATTTCTAGAGGATTGGAAGAGGGGAACTATTTAGTTAAAATCGGAGGAAAGATATATGCTAAAGTTATTATCCCCTATCCTTCAGATGTGGGAGAAAAAAAATACTTTCTTGCAGCAGTACCGCTTGATTTAAATTTTATTCAGTATTTGAAAAATTTTATAGAGCTTGGAAATAATGATAAAATATTTGCTGTAATAGACAAAGATTATGTAAATGGGGACTTTAACCTTGAAAGCAATAAAGATTTTATATCTCCAGAAAGTTATAATATATTAAAAAAAGAAAATTATAAATATTTTTATAAAAAACAAAAGATAGACGACGAACCTTATTATATAGCAATTCTTTCCTTAAAAGATTATAAAAATCAATATATAGGAAATTTTGGTGTAGCAATCTCAAGAGCCGGAGTATTTAAGACAAAAATAATTATAAGCATATTTATAACAATGATTGTACTGGCTCTTATAGGTATGTGCAGTACTGTATTCACAAGAGTATTAAGCAGACTTCTTTCACCTCTGAGAGATATAACAGAGGCAGCAGAAAGAATAAGTTTAGGAGATTATGAAACACCTATAAAGTTTGAAGGAAGCGGAGAGATAAAAACTCTTGCTGTTTCTATAAAAAAAATGTTGGGAAAATTGGAAGAAAATCAGAAAAAGCTGAAAGTAAAAAATAAAAAGCTGAAAGAAAATCTTAATAAAATAACAACAGTGGAGCAGCTTCTTTTAGGTATACAAATAGAGGATGATGTTATGGAAGCTGTGAAAAGAATAATGTCGGCTTTTACTTCTGAAATGGGACTTGGATTCAGCAGATGTATGTTTTTCAGATACAGCCGTGAAAGAGATGTTATGATGGGAGAACTTACACAGATTAACTCCCATATTGCAGAAATAAAAAATAATGATATTTTAAGAGAGAGAAAAAGTGGATTTGACTTTCAGATAAAAGAGCTTAAAGATGTAGTTCCTCTTATAAAGATACCTTTTTCAGAAGACAATATATCCAGCAGAGCTTTAAAAAATAAGGATATAATCTATTATAATGATAAAGGATATAAATATGATTTAGGAAATGACCTTTTTAAAAGTCTTGGACTTAAAAATTTTATGATATTTCCTATCTATAATGTAGATTATTATTCAGGTGTTATCATTTGTGATTATTTTATAAAGGATAAGGAGATAACAGAGGAAGATATTGAGCTTTTAAGACTTCTTCTTATGAATCTTTCTGTAAAACTTAAAAATAAAATAAATGAAGAAGATAAAATAGAGATAGAGAGAAATAATACTATCAGCAAAATATCAGAAAGATTTTTAAATACAAGAGAATCTGCCCTTAATCAGCTATTAGAAATATTAGAAAGAGCTAAAACAGCAGGGGAAGAAAGTTTTGAAGGAACTATAAAAGAGTTGGAAGAGAAGATTAAAAAAATTCAGAAAAGCAATCAAATTCTTTTAGAATATTCAAATCCTAATAAAGGGAAACTAGAAAAGGTAAACATAGAACATCTTATGGCAGAGGTTATAGAGGAATTCAAAGCAGATCTCAGAGCTGAGAATAAAGATAAAGAAATATTTATATCCCAGTTTATAAGCTACACAGGAGATATTCTTGGAAATAACCAAAGACTTAAGAAAGCTTTTAAAGAGCTTCTTAAAAATGCTTATGATGCTATAACCGCAAGTTCTAATGTATTAAAGAAAATAAATGTTATTGTAATAAGAGATAAACATGCAAACAAGATTAAAATAGATATAAAAGATAATGGAATAGGACTTTCTGATGAACAACTTGCAAGAATTCAAGAACCATTTGTAAGTTATAAAGATGATACACCAGGGCTTGGTATTCCTCTTGCTATGAGAGTAATAAAAGACTGCCATGGGGTAATTAAATTTAATTCAAAATCAGGAGAGGGAACTACTGTAAAAATAACACTGAATATGTTCAAAGATAAAGATGGTATGTAAAAAATAAAAAAATTAAATAAAAAATAAAATATTTACACAAAATCTTTGCTAAAAATGAAATATTATTATAAAATTAAAAGATAATAAATTAAAATTACAGGAGAAGAAAATGTTTTTTTACTGGACAGCAATAGTTTTGCTTATAGGAATAGACCAGGCAGTTAAGATTTTTGTTGATAAACATATGTTTATGGGGGATACGATTCCTCTTATAGGAGATTTTTTTCATATAACATATGTACAAAACAGAGGAATAGCTTTTGGAATATTTCAAGGAAAGGTAGACATTATCAGTATAGCTACAGTAATAGCAATAATTGGTATTGTTATCTATTTTTTAGTAAATGTAAAAAAATCCAGCTCTTTTGAAAGAGCGGCATATATATTCATAATCGCCGGAGCTGTAGGAAATATGATAGACAGACTTATGAGAGGTTATGTTGTTGATATGCTTGATTTCAGGGGAATATGGAGTTTTGTATTTAATATAGCAGATGTGTATATCAATTTGGGAGTAATAATTTTACTCCTTGACCTGCTGCTAAAAAGAAGGAAAGATTAGGAGGAAAAGAAATGACATTTCAAGAGATGATATTTACTCTTCAACAGTACTGGGGATCTAAAGGTTGTGTACTGGGAAATCCTTATGATGTGGAAACTGGTGCGGGAACATTCAACCCTAATACATTTTTAATGTCTTTAGGACCTGAGCCATGGAAAACAGCTTATGTAGAGCCATCAAGAAGACCAAAGGACGGTAGATACGGAGAAAACCCTAACAGAGTATATCAGCATCATCAGTTTCAGGTAATAATGAAACCATCACCTGATAATATTCAGGAACTTTATTTAGAAAGTTTGAGATTATTAGGAATTATCCCAGAAGAGCATGATATCCGTTTTGTAGAAGACGACTGGGAATCACCTACACTAGGAGCATGGGGACTAGGTTGGGAAGTATGGCTTGACGGAATGGAAATTACTCAATTCACTTACTTCCAACAAGTTGGAGGACTGGAACTTGATATTGTTCCTGTTGAAATAACTTATGGACTTGAAAGAATTGCACTTTATATTCAAAATAAATCAAATGTTTATGATTTAGACTGGACAGAAAATGTAAAATATGGAGATATGAGATATCAATATGAATATGAAAACTCAAAATATTCATTTGAACTTGCTGATTTAGATCTATATTTTAAATGGTTTGATGAATATGAACAGGAAGCTAAGAAAATTCTTGAACAAGGACTTGTTCTTCCTGCATATGATTTTGTATTAAAATGTTCTCACACATTTAATGTTTTGGATTCAAGAGGAGCTATTTCTACAACAGAAAGAATGGCATACATATTAAGAGTAAGAGATCTGGCAAAAAGATGTGCTGAAATATATGTAGAAAATAGAAAAAATTTAGGTTATCCTTTATTAAAAAAATAATAATGGTAAAATCGCAGTTATAAGTTTAAAATAAAAGGAGATGAATAAATTGAGACTACTTTTTGAAATAGGAATGGAAGAAAATCCTGCTAGATTCCTTGTAAAAGCATTAGATGACTTAAAGAAAAATTTAGAAAATAAATTAAAAGATGAAAGAATAAAATATGAAGAAATAAAAACTTTTGGAACACCTAGAAGAATGGTTTTATTAGTTGAGGGACTTGCTGACAGACAGGAAGATCTTAACGAACTTAACATGGGACCTGCAAGAAAAGTTGCTTATGATGCAAATGGAGAACTTTCAAGAGCAGGACTTGGATTTGCTAAATCTCAAGGTGTAGAGGGAACAGATCTTGAAATAGTTGATACTCCAAAAGGTGAATACATTGCTGTAAGAAAATTCTCTAAAGGGGTAGAAACAAAAACTCTTCTTCCTCAAATTTTAAAATCTCTTGTAATGGAACTTGAGTTTCCAAAATCAATGAAATGGGCTGACAGAAAATTTAGATTTGCAAGACCTATTCAATGGTTCTTGGCTATGGCAGACAATGAACTTGTAGAGTTTGAAATTGAAGGAATAAAAAGCGGACTTTCTTCAAAAGGACATAGATTCTTTGGAAAACCATTTACAGTATCAAGTATAGATGAATATTTCCAAAAAATAAGAGAAAATAATGTAATAATCGATATAGCAGAAAGAAAACAAATGATAAGAGATCTTATCGATAAAAACTGTACTGGAGAAAATGAACAAGTTCTTATTGATGAAGGACTTTTAAGTGAGGTAACAAACCTTGTTGAATATCCTTTCCCAATAGTTGGAACATTTAACTCAGATTTCCTTGAAGTACCTCAAGAAGTTCTTATTATATCAATGGAAGTACATCAAAGATATTTCCCAATTCTTGACAAAAATGGAAAGCTTCTTCCTAAATTTGTTGTTATAAGAAATGGTATAGAATATTCTGATAAGGTAAAAGCTGGAAATGAAAAAGTACTTTCAGCAAGACTTGCTGACGCAAGATTCTTCTATCAAGAAGATTTAAAGAATCCTTTGGAAGCAAATGTGCCTAAATTAAGTACAGTAGTATTCCAAAAAGATTTAGGAACAATCGCTGCTAAGATGGAAAGAGTTACAAGACTTGCTGATTTCTTAACTGATAAACTTGGATATACAGCTGAAAAAGAGGATATATTCAGAACAATAAAACTTTGCAAGGCTGATCTTGTATCAAATATGATAAATGAAAAAGAGTTTACAGAGCTTCAAGGACTTATGGGAGCAGATTATGCTCTTAAATCTGGAGAAAAAGAAACTGTATCAAGAGGAATACAAGAACATTATTTCCCTAGATTTAAAGGAGATAAAATGCCTGAAACTAAAGAGGGAATTATTGCAGGAATCTGTGATAGAATGGATACCCTTGCAGGTTGTCTTGGAGTAAATGTAACAGTTACAGGTTCTAAAGATCCATTTGCATTAAGAAGGGCAGCTCTTGGAATTGTAAATGTTATAATAAATTCAAAACTTGATATCTCTTTAAAAGAATTAACAGAGAGAAGTATTGAAATTTTAGACGAAGCAGGAGTACTTTTAAAAGATAAAGCTGTTCTTGAAAAAGAAGTGCTTGAATTCTTAAAGCAAAGAGTAATAAATGTATTTACAGATATGAAATACAGAAGAGATGTAATCCTTGCAGTTGTTGCAAAATCTTGGGATAATGTAATGGAAACAAAAGCTGAAATAGAAGTTCTTGAAGCAGCAGTTCAAGAAGATAATTTCAAAAATCTTGTTGGAATTATAAAAAGAGTTGGTAATATTGTTAAAGGTCATGAAAGCAGAGAGGTTAAAGAAGAATTATTCAAAGAAACTGCTGAAACAGCACTTTCTGCATATGTAGAAAATCTTGATAAAACTACAGAAAAACTTCTTGCAGATAAAGACTATAAAGGATATCTTGCTGCTGTATTAAACGGAGAAGATATTGTAAATAATTACTTTAATACAGTAATGATTAACGATAAAGATGAAGCTGTTAAAAATAACAGACTTTCTCAAATGAAGAGATTGGATGATATTTATGAAAGAATGGCTGACTTAGATTTAATCGAAGGATAATCTCTTCTCTATTGACAAATATGCAGAAAAAGTATTATAATTAACTGTTAAGAGTTAAAATTCGTATCAAAGGAGAAATAAAATATGGGAAGATTAGTTGGAACTATTTCTAGAGGACTTCGTGCACCAATTATTCATCAAGGTGATGACATTGCAAATTTTGTAGTAGATGCAGTACTTGCAGCTGCTGAAAGCGATAATATTGTTTTAAGAGATAGAGATATTGTTGCTATGACTGAATCTATAGTTGCAAGAGCTCAAGGAAATTATGCTTCAATAGATGATATAGCTGCTGATGTAAAAGCTAAATTTGGAGATAACACAATTGGAGTTATATTCCCAATATTAAGCCGTAACAGATTTTCTGTTTGCTTAAAAGGTATTGCAAGAGGAGCCAAAAAAATTGTTTTAATGTTCAGCTATCCTTCAGATGAAGTTGGAAACCATTTTATCGATTATGATTTACTTGATGAAAAAGGAGTAAATCCTTGGAGCGATATATTAACAGAAGCTGAATTTACAGAAAAATTCGGAAACCCTATCCATGTATTTACAGGAGTAAACTACATTGAGTATTATTCTGAATTAATAAGAGAGCAAGGAGCAGAAGTTGAAGTAATATTTGCTAATAATCCTACAGCTATTTTAAAATATACAGACTGTGTTTTAAATTGTGATATTCATACTCGTGTAAGAACTAAAAAACTTCTGAAAAATGCAGGAGCTAAGATAGTATATGGTATGGATGAAATTATGTCAGCTCCAGTAAATGGAAGCGGATGCAACGAAGCATATGGACTTTTAGGTTCAAATAAAGCTACAGAGGATACAGTAAAATTATTCCCTCGTAACTGTAAAGAACTTGTTGACAGAGTTCAAAAAATGCTTTTAGAAAAAACAGGAAAACACATGGAAGTTATGGTTTATGGAGATGGAGCTTTCAAAGATCCTGTTGGAAAAATATGGGAACTTGCAGACCCAGTTGTATCACCTGGATATACTGATGGACTGGAAGGAACTCCAAACGAAATCAAATTAAAATATCTTGCTGATAACGATCTTGCAGGATTAAAAGGAGAAGAACTTAACAAAGCTGTTGCAGAAGCAATAAGAAGTAAAGATTCAGACCTTAAAGGACAAATGATAACTCAAGGAACTACTCCTAGAAAACTTACTGACCTTATAGGTTCACTTTGTGATCTTACTTCAGGAAGTGGAGATAAGGGTACTCCTATTATCTTAATCCAAGGATATTTTGATAACTATATTGATGACTAATAAATAAAAAGTAAATAAAAACTGTTGTAAGATTAAAAGAATTTTACAACAGTTTTTTATAAACATTAAAAATAAAATAAATTAAAAAAAGTACCATGTTTTAGGTACTTTTTTTAGTTTGAGATTATATATTAAAATTTTATTATGAACGGCATAAAAAAAACACCAAAAGGTGCTGAAGTTTTTAAATGGCTGGGGCGGCTGGATTCGAACCAACGCATAACGGAGTCAAAGTCCGTTGCCT
>DXWL01000014.1 GCA_019416865.1 Fusobacterium sp. | reverse complement strand
TAATAGGACTTTATATATTTCTTAAATTTTAAGGGCTGCTAATTTTAAAAAGCAGCCCTATTTTTTTAGTTTGATATTTTTTGATATTAAAGTCCTATTATATATTTTTTATAAAATATATTTATTTTTCAAAATCATATTTTATAAAATCTTTAACAGCATCTTT
The DNA here is from genome assembly GCA_019416865.1 of Fusobacterium sp. GTDB lineage: Bacteria > Fusobacteriota > Fusobacteriia > Fusobacteriales > Fusobacteriaceae > Fusobacterium_B. Next base: position 50,179 of record DXWL01000014.1, on the reverse strand, counting down.
TTTATATCTAAATGCAGGGTTTCCAGCTGAACCTGGAGCAATAGTATATTTTTGGAATTTGAAAACTATATAATCTCCTTCAAAATACATTACTGCATCGTCAAGATTTACATTTTTGAGATCAGTTAAATATTTACCTGATTTATTATTTCTTATAGTTTGTAATATACCTTTTTCAAAAGATGGTTTTGCACTCTCGATAAAAACATCACTAAATAATAAAATTTTACCATTTCTTTCATCAAGATTATAACTATTTAAAACAGTCATTCCATTAGCTCCCCCTGTATAAGAATAGCAATCAGTTACAAGAGAAGTTACTCCAAAATCATTTTCATATTTCTTAAAATCCATAACAGTTTCAGCTTTAGCAGAAGATCCTATCTTTTTAAGTTCTTCACCTTCAAAAGCTGTTTTTTTCATAAGTGTCAAAGCTTCATTTTCAAAAGCTCCGTTTACATCTTTCATCTCTTTTCCATTTAGTTTTAAATTAGGCATAACTATTTTATAAGAATAATCAGCACTTGTTTTTTCTTTCTTTATAGATCCCACCTGAATATCTGCAAATGCTAAAGATGAAATCAATAAAAAAAGAGCGATATTAGTTTTTTTGTTCATAAATTTACCTCCTTGATAATTTATCCTATGTAAATCATATCATTTTAAAAAAATTTTTACAATCATAAAGTAATATCTTTTATTTTTGCTGAAAGAATTTTTTATATAAATATATTTGATTTAAAATTTATATTAAAAAAATAATACTCACAGTACATAATTTTGTGAGTAATTTAATTATAAACAGTGCATATTGATGTATTAAAATACATCAATATAAATTTTTTTAAAAAATTAGTTTTAGTCATAAAATTTATGTTGATTTAAATCATTTATTGTGCTAATATTAATTTAATATTTTTATAAGAAATAGGGGTGAGGGTATGAATTTTGTATTTATTTCGCCAAATTTTCCAAAAAGTTATTGGAATTTTTGCAGAGGGTTAAAAAATAATGGAGTAAATACTTTAGCAATAGGAGATGAAGAATATGATAATTTAAGTTCTGAACTTAAAATTTCAGTAAATGAGTATTATAAAGTATCTTCTTTGGAAAACTATGATGAAGTATATCGTGCTTGTGCATATTTTGCATTTAAATATGGACATATTGATTGGTTGGAATCTAATAATGAATATTGGCTTTTAAGAGATGCTCATCTTCGTACAGATTTTAACATTAATACAGGAATAAAAGATGATAAGATTGCAGGAATAAAATATAAAAGTGCAATGAAAGAATTTTATAAAAAAGCCGGAGTAAAAACTGCTCGTTATCATATAGTTACTGATAATTATGAAGAAGTAGAAAAATTTATAAATGAAGTTGGTTATCCTGTTGTAGTGAAACCTAATAATGGAGTAGGAGCAGCTGCTACTTATAAACTTTCAAATAAAGAAGAACTTGAATATTTCTTTGCTACATATGATAAAAATGTAGAATATATAATGGAGGAATTTATTAACGGAGAACTTCTTTCTTATGATGGAATAGCAGGAAAAAACAGAGAGATAATTTTTGAAACTGCTCATGCTTATCCTATTCCTGTTATGGACATAGTAAATGAAAAGAAAGATGTTATGTATTACTCATATAGAGAAATTCCAGAAGATTTAAAAGAGGCAGGAAGAAAAACTGTGCAAAGCTTTGATACAAACAGCCGTTTTTTTCATTGTGAATTTTTTAGGCTTTTAGAAGATAAAAAAGGTTTGGGAAATAAGGGAGATATTGTAGGTCTTGAAGTAAATATGCGTCCACCTGGAGGATATACTCCTGATATGATGAACTTTGCAAATGATATTGATGTTTATCAAGTTTGGGCAAATATGGTTGTATATAATGAAGGAAGATTTGACAGCAACTCAAGACCATATCACTGTGTATATGCTGCAAGAAGAGATGAACATAATTATGTTTATCCATACAATGAAATTACAGAAAAATATAGAAGTAATATTGTTATGGAAGAAAGAATGCCTGATGTTCTTTCAGGAGCAATGGGAAATGATATGATAACAGCAAGATTTACAACATTAGATGAATGCTTTGAGTTTATAGATACATATTTGAAAAAATATTAATTTTACAGCAGAGGGGGACAAAATGTATACAGCTTACTATAAAGAATACAGCCATTCTCTAGGAAGAGATATGGAATTTAAAGTCTACGGACATGGAGGAAAACCTTGTGTAGTATTTCCTGCACAAGATGGAAGATTTTTTGATTTTGAAAATTTTAAAATGGTAGATGCAGCAGCAGAATATATTGAACAGGGAAGATTACAGCTTTTCTGTGTTGATAGTATTGATCTTGAAAGTTGGTCTAAAAAAGAGGGAGATTATCACGAAAGAATAGTTCAACATGAAAGATGGTTCAATTATATAATAAATGAAGCTATACCAAGATTTAGGCAAATTCATAATGAAACTGCTCACGAAGATTATCAAGGGAAGTTTTTAGCAACAGGGTGCAGTATGGGAGCATACCATTCAGCTAATTTCTTTTTCCGTCGTCCTGATATTTTTGATAATCTTATAGCTCTCAGTGGACTTTATGATGCACATTTCTTTTTCCCAAATTATAACGATGAGTTAATTTATAATAACTCACCTGCTGAATTTTTAAGAAATATTCCATGGAATCATTATTACTTGGATATGTACAGAAATTCTAAAATTGTTATATGTGTAGGACAAGGAAGATGGGAAACAGAATGCATTGCAGATACTGATAAAATGAAAGAAGATTTGGAAAAACTTCATGTTCCTGCATGGGTAGACTATTGGGGATATGATGTTGACCATGACTGGCCTTGGTGGAAAGTTCAGCTTCCATATTTCTTAAGTCATATGCTATAATTAATTATGAAAATAATTTTCTAAGGAGCTGTTATGATAATAAAAGAGGAAATTTTTATAGAACCATTTAATCTTCCAAGAATGCTGCATATTTATCTTCCTGATAATATGGAAGAGGGAGAAAGATTTCCTGTTATATATATGTTTGACGGGCATAATCTTTTTTTAGATGAAGATGCTACTTATGGAAAATCTTGGGGGATAAAAGATTTTTTGGAAAAAACAGGGGGCAAAATAATTGTTGTAGGGCTTGAATGTAATCACGAAGGAAATATGAGATTATGTGAATTTTCTCCATATTCTTTCAAAGATAGAAGATTTGGCTCTGTAAAAGGTTTGGGAAAAATAACTGCAAATTGGATTGCTGATGTTTTAAAACCATATATAGATGAAAAATATCCAACTCTTCCTCAAAGAGAATTTACTGGAATAGGGGGAAGCTCTATGGGAGGGCTTATGTCAATCTATACTATTGGAATGAGATCTGATATTTTTTCAAAAGCTGTTTGTGTTTCTTCATTTTATGAATATATTTTTGGAAGGCTTGTGGAAGATGTAGCAAATGCTGACTTCAATCCAGATACAAAAATTTATATAAGCTGGGGAAGAAAAGAGTTTAGAGGTTCAAAAGGACTTGCTGTAGGAACAGAAAAAAATCTTATTATGACAAGAATTTTTTCTGGAAAAGGTGCTTCTGTTTTTCCTCATTTGATAATTGAAGGAGAACATACTGAGGCTTCTTGGGAAACAGAATTGCCAATGTGGTTTCACGAACTTGATTTAATAGAATTATAAAAAGAATGCTGAAAGAAAAAACTTTCAGCATTTTTAATTTTTTTATTTTTTATATTCAGCATATAGATCAGCTATCATTTTATCTGTATCAAGATTATTTTGTTCAATATCTTTGAAATATCTATAAGTTCCAACTTTTAATTCAAGAGTTGCATCTTCATCAGATACGATAATTCCGTTTCTGTGCATTTGAAGAGCTGATATTGTCCACATATGATTAATTCCCTCTTCCACTGCATGTTGTAAAGCTCTAGCTTTTCCAGCTCCGTTTACAAGAATTAAAACTTCATCAGCGTCCATAACAGTTCCTACTCCAACAGTAAGAGCAAGTTTTGGAACTTTATTTATATCTCCTCCGAAAAATCTTGAGTTAGCAATAATAGTATCTTGTGTAAGTTCTTTATCTCTTGTTCTAGAGCTTAATGATGATCCAGGTTCATTAAATGCAATATGCCCATCAGGACCAATTCCTCCAACGAAAAGATTTATTCCTCCGTAAGATTTTATTTTATCCTCATATCTTTGACATTCAGCTTTATAATCTGTTGCCATTCCATTAAGCATATTTATATTTTCAGGTTTTATATCTACATGATCAAAAAGATTTGTGTGCATATAGTTATAGTAGCTTTGTTCGTTGCTTGGCTCAAGTCCAACATATTCGTCCATGTTAAATGTTACAACATTTTCAAATGAAAGAATTCCATCTTTATAGAATTGTACAAGTCTTTTGTACATATTTACAGGTGTTCCTCCTGTAGGAAGTCCTAATACAAAAGGTTTTTCTTTTGTAGGTTTTGCTTCTAATATTCTTCTCGCTACATGAACAGCAGCCCAATCACAAAAACTTTTATCTGTTATTACCAGTCTCATCTTTTCCTCCTAAAACTTAAATTTTATGTTTACACTAATAGGATAACACTTTATTATAAAAAAATCAACCAAAAAAGAAATTTAAATACAAATTTTTAATTTTTTTATGAATTATTTTTTCAAAAATGAATTATAAATTTTTTTACATTTTAAAATCACTTACAAGTTTTATTGCATCGCCAATGTACTTTTCTGCTAATTGCTTGTTTTCAGTTATAAGAGTTACATATAAAATATCAATTATTGTCAGTTGAGCAATTCTTGAAGAAAGAGCTGTAGAACGAAAATTATTTTTTTCTACAACAGTACTTATTTTTACATCAGCTAAATCTCTTATAGGATTAGATGACATTTGAGTAACAGATATAACTTTTACTTTTTTCTTTTTAGCTTCTTTCACAAGATTATAAATATCTATTGTTTTTCCCCCTTGAGAGATTACAAAAACTAAATCATTTTCATCAAGAGTGGAAATACTTGCAAGTTGTATATGATAATCAGATTCAAACATAGAATGAAATCCTAGTTCCCATAGCTTAAAATGAAAATCTCTTGCAACTATTCCTGAATATCCAGCTCCTAAAATAAATATCTTTCTTGAATTTTTTATTAAATCTACAGCTTCTCTTATTGTGTTTATATCAAGAATAGAGTATGTATCTTGAATAATGTTGCTGTTTGCATAAACTATTTTTTTCACTAAATCATCAAGTCCATCTGTTTCATGGATATCTTCATAGATAAAATTAATTTTATCCTCAACATCTCTTCTTCCCATATCTCTTCCAAAAGCAACTTTAAACTCTGGAAATCCTGAATAGCCTAATTTTTTTGCAAATCTTACTACAGAAGCCTGACTTACTTTACATTTATCTGCAATTTCATATGTGTTCATATATACTATCTTGTCAAGATGCTGAAGAATATACCTGCATATCTTTTTCTCTTTTGCAGTCATCTCATTCTGCATCTCTTTCATCTTTGATATAACACTCATTTAAAACTCCTTTCCCTGATATGTATTATTAGTTTTTAATTTTTTTTGAATTTCATTTAAGACAGCTCTTTTATCAGCACTCCACAAAGGCATAAACAGATCCTCTTTTTTAGCATCTCCCGTAAGTCTATGAATTATAATTCTAGGATTTAATTTTTCTATAAGCTGTACTACTGTAGTTGTATATTCATCTCTCTCATATATTTTAAAGTTATGTCTATAATAATATTCTTCCAGTTGACTTCCTTTTAGTATATATAAAAGATGAATTTTTATCCCCCATGAATGAACTTGATTTATTAATTTAACAGTATCAAACAAATCTTTTTTTTCTTCATTTGGAAGTCCTACTATCATATGAGTTACAAATTTTATATTTTTCTCATTTAATTTTTTACAGGCATCAATATAACATTCTGTTTTATAACCTCTGTTAATTATATCACCAATATTATTTTTTGCAGTTTGTAATCCAAGCTCTATCCAAAGGAAAAAATCTTTATTGATTTCTGATAAGAGTTCTAAAACTTCATCATTTAAACAATCGGGTCTTGTAGCAATTGCAATTCCTATAATTTTTTCATGTGATAGTGCTTCGTAATATATTTTTCTAAGATATTCTATTGGAGCATATGTGTTTGTGAAATTTTGAAAGTAGGCAATAACATCTCCTGAACTATTTTTATTTTTAATAAATTCAAGCTGTTCATTAATCTGCTCTGTAATTGAGCTGCCTCTCTTCCCTGTAAATTCCCCGCTTCCTCTATCGCTGCAAAACAAACATCCCTTTGTTGATATCTTTCCATCTCTGTTTGGACAGGTAAATCCTCCATCAAGTGATACTTTATATATTTTCTTTCCAAATTTTTCTTTCAGATAGTTATTAAGAGAATAAAATCTGTCATTATTAGTTTTAATATTCATTTTCCTCCATAACATAATTATAAAAAATTTTATAATCATTATAAATTAATATTGATTTCTCGTCATAAAAAGTATATAATAAAAATACAAATTCACTATTTAATGGAGGTATCAAAATGGAATTAAAAGATAAAATTGTAGATTTATTAAAAAAATCTGAACCTATGAAAGGTGGAGAAATAGCTGAAGCTCTTGGAGAAGATAAAAAAGCTATAGATAAAGCTCTTAAGGATCTTAAAAAAGAAGAAGCTATAATCTCTCCAAAAAGATGCTATTATTCAGTAGAAAAATAAGAGTTGTTCATTATAAAATAATATTTCCCTGCCTTGAAAAATATTTCGTGATTAATGCAGCGAATTGAACGTTAAAAAATGATATGTTTGAGCAAAGCGAGTTTATCATTTTTAGTGAAATGAGCAAAATTAATAGAAAAATTTTTCTCTGCAGGGCAGTTTTCTTTTGGTTCGTTTTCTTTGACTGAACAAAGAAAATGAACATTTTTTAACTATTTTTTAAATGGTTTTCTCTTTCTAATTTGGAAAATATACATCCACAATAATCTTGTCTGTATAAATCATAATCTTTTGAAATTTTTATACTTTCTACATATCTTCCTTTTTTCTTGAAATCTCCATATAAATATTTTATTCCATACTCTTTTTCAAGATTTTCTCCAATTTCATTTATCCATGCTGAATTTTTCATAGGACTTATAGAAAGAGCAGTTGTGAAATAGTCATATCCTTCTGCCTTTGCTTTTTCAGCAGTTTCTCTCATACGGAGATGATAACATTTATAGCATCTCTCTCCTCCCTCTTTTTTATCTTCCAGTCCTTTTATTTTTTCAAAGAAATCTTCTTTTGGATTATATCTTCCCTCTTCTACAGGAATACTATATTCTCTTTTTCCTATATAATCTACCATCTCTTCAAATCTTTTATGATACTCTTCATTTTCTGTAATATTAGGATTATAATAGAATATTGTTATATCAAAATACTCTTTTAAAAGCTCTATCACTGTTGAACAACATGGAGCACAACATGAGTGAAGCAAAAGTTTTGGTTTTTTATTTTCTTTTTTTAATTCATCTAAAATATTTTGCATTTTTAAATCATAATTTATTTTTATCATATTTTTTAACACCTCTATCTTTTTATTTTAATATAAGAAAAGTATTTTATCAAGTAATATTTGAATTGAAAAAACAGAAATTTTGAATTAAAAAAATATTAATGAAAAATAAAGGATTTTTTTTATTTGTGGTGAATAATATATAAAACACGATTTTATAATAAGGAGATAAAAAATGGCAATTATAGATGAAAAAGATTTTTATAAGCTTGAAACTGGAGATTTAAACTATTATCTTATAAAAAATATGGAAGAAATTTTTCTAGATAAAAAAAGCGAAATAAGGGATAATATTCTTTTTATTCCTGAATATTCTCTTTCAATCAGACCTGATGTAAGAAAAGCAGATAACAATATGGCTGTTATAAATTATCATATTTATTGTGATAATTGGGACAGAGAAATTTTTGAATGTTGTGCCAGTATGGGAGCAGATAGAAAACAGGCTCTAGAAATGGCTGATAAAAGTTTTTGGTTTGGACTTATGTCAGGAATAAATTTTATGATGAACAGAGAATACTTTAAAGAAATTAAAACAGAATATAATGGAATACATAATTGGAAGATGTACAGCAGTAATATTGTTGGAATGGGAGATATACCTGAAACATCAGATCCAGATGAAATATGGAGATATATCGAAAATGAAATACCAAAATATCTAGGAAATCAAAAAATATCATATATAAAAATCTTTGCTGCAAAAAATGGAAAAGATATTACTGGAGAATGTCGTATAAATGATGAACCTATTAAAGAACTGGGAGATATTATTTCTCAATATGCTGCAAAATGGAATACTAATACTTTTGGTTCGAAAAAACAATTTTTCTTTGCTGTTCAAGAAGATGAAACCTATATTCCTTACCAATATAACGAAGAGCAAATTGAAAAATTCGTTCTTGAGGCAGCTAATCTTTTTGAAAAAGTTGTAACTGAAGAGGATTTGGATAAGATGTTTGTAGAACTTAGTGAAAAAATAGGAGATTATGATTTAACAGAAGAGCTTATGGGATTTATTCCTGAAATATGTGCAGAAAGAGCTTTTCCAAATATATACTATCCTGAAAAAATAGTTTTATATATTGGAGAAAATGAAAAAGAAATAAATAAAAGCCAAATTGCCTCATATTATATGATAAAAAAAGCTGTAAATCATATGATTGACCATGGACATATTTTAAAAGAATTATATCATAAATTTATAGGAATAAGTTCTGCATATAATGTTATCTGCAAAACTCTTGAAAAAGATAAAATCGATTTAACAAAGGAAGAGGGAGCTGTTATCTCTGTTGCTTATGGTTTTTCAAAAGAATATAAATTAAGATAAAAAAGATACAACTGCACTGATTAAAGCATAAATATTTATCTTGTAAAGAGAATTTAAATAGGATATAATTAAACCAAAGATAGCATCGAAAGAAACATTAAAGATATATTCAGCTATTTTAAAATAAATATAAAGGAAGCGATAAAAAGAAAAAATCTGTAAAATTAAATAAATAACTTAAGGTGAGGTGGTGCTTATGACATTAATTGTTTTTTGAAAACTCAAGGAACAATTTTGTCATGAGCATTTTTTTTATTAAAAGTTATAAAATCCAATATATGAAGAGGGAATTCAATTGGTAGATATGATTTATTTAAAAAGAACTTTAACAAAATAAAAAATTTATAAATTAAAAATATAGGAGGACATTATGGCTATAATTACAGAAAAATGGAATAAATTATTTGAAGAAGCGTACTTAGATGATATTTTAAGAGGTTTAGAAGAGATACAAAAAGAAAATAATTATACTGATGAAGAGATGGCAAATGATTTACAAGTAGCACTTTGGAGAGCCTATGTTTACAACAATATGGATTCCTATGAATATTATGAATTATCAGAAAAAACTCTTGCTAAAGTAAAAGATGAAGGAGTAAAAAATGGAATTTGGTGTTATAGATATTCTTGTGCTTTGGTATATCTTAGAAGATTTGATGAAGCTTTAGAGTACAGCAGACTTGGAACAAAAGTAGATCCTTCATATCCTTGGGGTTGGCTGCAGCTTGGCAGACTTTGTTACAAATATAATCTTTTAGATGAAGCTTTTAATGCAATAGATAAAGGACTTGAACTTGTACCAAATGATTATGAATTTTTAACTTTAAAAGATGATATAGAAAATGACAGAGGATATGCCTATGCAAATTCTCATTATATAGATGAAGAAACAGACAAAAATTCAAAAGAAAGATTAATAGATATTGATGATGAAGAACTATATCAATCTTTTGCTAACAAAAGTGATTTAGAAAAAGAGTTAGATATTCTTCACAAGCAAGACAAAAATCAAGAAATTATTGATATAATTACCTCTTTACCTGAAGAAGAATTAGATTATAACATTCTTGGAAAACTTGCCAGAGCATATAATAACAATAATCAATGTGAAAAAGGGTTGGAAGTTTTATTTAAAATGAAAGATGAAGGAGAAAATGATTCTCTTTGGAATTTCCGTGTGGGATATTCTTATTACTATTCTGAAAAAGCTAAAGAAAATCCAGAATATTTAGAAGAGGCTAAAAAATATTTTGAAAAATGTCTTGAGTTAAATCCTAACGAACCTGATGGAGATACTCTTTTAAGATGGGTTTATTCTGATTTAGGAAATAGGAAAATGGACGAAGAGAAAAATGATGAAGCTTTGGAATATTTCCAAAAAGCCAGAGATTTAGCAAAGGATACTAATGATATTATAGCTACTGAATCAGAACTTGCTTGGGCATATGATTTTATTGGAAAATACAAAGAAGCTTATGAACATCTGCAAACTGCTGTTTCTTTAGGACGGGACGATATTTGGATTAATTCTGAATTAGGTTTCTGTTTAGGAGGATTAGAAAAATATGATGAAGCTGTTGAAAAATTTAAAAAAGCTATTGAACAAGGAAGAAACGATTCATGGATATATGCAAGATTAGGAGGAGTTTTTGAAAATTTAAAAAATTATGATGAAGCTCTGGAAAGTTATCAAAAAGGTTTGGAGGCAGAGCCGGAAGATATTTTCCTTCTGTCAGGAACAGCTTGGTTATATGATAATATAAAAAATGATTGTGCAAAAGGGCTTGAATATTTAGAAAAAGCTAAAAAACTTGGAAGAGATGATATTTGGATTAATTCTGAAATAGGTTGGGCATATAATCACCTTAATCAATATGAAAAAGCTCTTCCTTATTTAGAAAAAGCCAAAGAATTAGGAAGAGAAGATGAATGGCTTTCTTTTGAAATTGGATACTCTCTTGTAAGATTAGACAAAGTTAATGAGGGAATTGAATATTATAAAAAAGCAATAGAATTGGGAAAAGATGATATTCCTATAAATAGCGAACTTGGATATTGGCTTGATCACATAGGAAAATATGAAGAAGGTTTCCCTTATTTAGATAAGGCTAAAGAACTTGGAAGATCTGATGAATGGCTTAATACTGAAATAGGTTTCTGTCTAAATAGATTGGAAAAATATGATGAAGCATTATTGTATTTTGAAAAAGCTCTAGAGCTAGGAAAAGATGATGAATGGATAAACTCTGAAATGGCTTTCTGTTTGAAAAAACTAAAAAAATATGATGAAGCTCTAAAATATTACAAAAAAGCTGAAGAAGAAGGAAGAAGTGATGAATGGATAGTTTCCGAGATAGCTGAATGCCTTGAAAATCTTGGAAAAACAGAGGAAGCTATTACAAAACTTAAATCTTTTGCTGTAACAGAAACAGGTAATACAGATTCTGTCAATTCACAAATAGCTTACCTTTATGGAAGAATAAATAATTCTGAAGAAGCTTTAAAATATCTTTATGAAGCTGAAAAACTAGGAAGAAATGATATCTGGCTATATTCTGAAATTGGGTGGAATCTAAGTGGTGAACCTGAAAAATATGATGAAGCTTTAAAATACTTTGAAAAAGCTGTGGAACTTGGAAGAGATGATGAGTGGATTAATGGACAAATTGGATTTTCTTTATCAAAATTAGGAAAAAATAAAGAAGCTGTAAAATATTTTGAAAAAGCTAAATTTATAAATCCTGACAGTGATTGGATCTCTTATCATCTTGGAACTTGTTATAGAAAATTGGGAGAAATTGAAAAAGCAACTGAAATTTTAAATATTATTTTGGAAAAAGGAGAATATAGAGGTTGGACAGAACTAGAACTTGCTTGGTGTTATGCTCTTATTGATGAAAAAGAAAAAGCTCAAAAATATTTAAAAGAAGCAGATTCATATATTGGTGGAGAGGTTATTAACTCCCCTGAATTGAAAAAAGAATTTGATACAGTAAAACAGATGATTTCAAATACAAATTATCTGTCTTAATTCTTTTACTTTGTTGAGTAAATTTCTTTAAAGGAGGAAAAAAGTATGAATAAAAATTGGCAGGAAATGTATGAAAGAAATAAAGAAAAATTTAGATGTAGGGTAGATTTAGAAAGTTATTTTACTGAAAAGAAAATAGGAGAAATGGAAGTTGATACTTTAGATATTGGAGAAGTTAACTTACCTACTGGGGAAATTTTAGCTTGTGACCCATTAGTAGAACTTGGAGAAGCAAAAACATTTCTTCAAAAAACTCCTATTGGAAAATTTCCTGTAAAAATAGCTGTAGTACTAAGTGAAGATTATGGAAACAGATATGCTTGTGTAAAAGTTGAATTTAATAAAAATAAACCAGTTATTTATGAATTAGCTGTAACAGGAAATGAAAAAGAAATGGACGAAGCAGAAGAAGATGAATTTTATGGTTTCGGTGTAGATGCAGGAATGGGCTGTGTGGCAGATAAAAAATCTCAAGATGAATATTCAAAATATTGGAAAAAGCTTGAAGAAGAGGAAGAAGCCGATAATCCATTTGATGATATATTTGATGATTTATTGGTAGAAAATGCTAAGAAATATCCTAAATATCAAAGAGATTGCGGAGATTGGGCTAATTTTATAATTCCTGATACTGACTTAAATATTCCTATTTTTGCTTCAGGTTGGGGAGATGGATATTATCCAAGTTATTTTGGATATGATGAAAAAGGAGAACTTTGTGGATTTTATATTCTTTTTATAGATATTGAGAGAGAATATTCTGACGAAGAGGAGGAATAGTTATGTTAGATAAATTATGTGAAAGAAAAGCTGGTTATCTAGGTTTTTGGGTAGGAAATTTTAAAAATGTAGAAGATTTTTATAAATATATTCAATCATTTTACTGTATCTTTGAAGAAGATGAGGAAGAAGAAGAGTACAATCCTGAATATAATTTTTTAGAAAAAGATTTTAATAAAGAGTTAGAAAAAATCTTTTCTGTAGAAAGAGAGTGGAAAGAAAAATTTGAAGAGATGTTTGAAGAATACTTTAATAGATTTGAATATGATTTTGGAGTAACATTTGATGAAGATTTCCAAATATGTGGAAATAGTGAAGAGCCTACTGATAAACTAGAAGTTTTATTTAAAGAATGGCAAGATTTAATAGAGCCTGTGAAGAAATTTTTAGGAAAAGAAAAATTTGATAAAAAATATAATTGTTTCTTTGGAATACCTTCTTGTAAATATGGAGGAGCTGTGAAAAAAATCTCTAATGAGTGGGGAGAACTTGAGTTTTTAGGAAATGTAGAGGAAAATTTTTATTCAAATGATATAGCTGAAGAATATAATTCATAATAAAAAGGAGTGATAGTATGACAGTAATGAGTGATTTAGCAAAGGATTTTGTAGAATTTTTTGATTGTGAATATGAATATTTCCCTAAAAAAACAGCCTATGAAGAAATTATGAAAAAATTTGAAAAATATAGCAAAGAGGGAAAAGAGAAAGGATATTTTCCTGTGATTGTAACTGTTGATGAAACTCTTTTAGAAAGTTTAGCTTTTAATATATCAGATGATGAAGAGTTTAATATAGAAAATGTAAGAGATTATAGAAAAAGATATATCTCATCTGTTTTTTCAGAGGGTGGAGAAAATATTTTAAGAGATTTAATAGACAGAAGAAAAACAGAAACAGAAGATGACGAATTATCTTTTAGTGAAGAGATAGTTGGAGAGTTTGAAGAAATTGAAGAAGAAAAACTTAATTCTCCAATAGGATTTTTAAATTATAGAACAAATAAGCCTGAAGAACTGTTTATAGTAAAAGTTCCAGTACAAAATTCTTGGGAGATATTTGCTTGGTTTCCTATGGGAAATTGGAATGAGTGTCCTAGCACATCAGAGCATATGGCAATATCAAGATATTGGTTTGAAAAATTTGGAGCTGTACCTATTACAATAACTCACGATATATTGGAGTATAAAGTTGAAAAAATTATCACTGATAAAAAAACAGCTATGGGAACAGCAGTAGAGATGTATGGATATTGCCCTGATGTAGACCAAAGTTATGAAACTCTTGGACAACTAGCAGGAAGTTTAGTTAATTCTAGTGTATGGTATTTTTGGTGGGACTAGAAAGGAGTTTTATTATGTTAGATAAAAATATGCTTGAAACTTCAAAAAGAAATGCAATTTTAATAAATTATTCTGAAGAAGAAAACAGAGAAAAATTACCAAAAGGAACTTCAAAAATTGGCGGGAAACCTGATTTACCAAAAGATTTTCAATGGTTTTATTATAAAGGAGAAGATTATAAAAAAATAGTTGAAAACAGACCACTTTCATTTTTAATGCAGATTAATTGTGAAGAAGTCCACAAATATGATAAAGAAAGCCTTTTGCCTGAAAAAGGAATGTTATATTTTTTCTATGAATTATTTACTATGACTTGGGGATTTTCTCCACAAGACAAAGGAAGTGCAAAAGTTTTCTATTATGATGGAGAGATAGAAGATTTAGTTCCTGCTGATTTTCCTGAAGATATGGAAAAAGATTGTATAATTCCTGAATCTAAAATAGATTTTGAAAGTATGAATGACTATCCTATTGACTTTTTAGATTATTATGATGTTGATGATAGTGATGAAGAAATGGAGAGAAAAGAAAAAGAATTTGAAAAAGATTTAGAGGAATTGGGATATAAAACTGATACTATAAAACTTTTAGGACACCCTGAACTTATTCAAGGAGAATATTGGGAAGAATGTGAGGGAGTGGCTGGAAAAAATATTTATTACGGCTCTGCTCCTATAAAATATGGCAGTGATGAAGTTAAAAAATCTATAAAAGAAAATGCAAAAGATTGGATTTTACTTATGCAAATGAGTGAATTAGAAATTGGAGATTATGGATTGTATTTCGGAGACAGTGGAAAAATATATTTTAATATCAGAAAAGAAGATTTAAATAATAAAAACTTTGATAATGTTTGGTTAATTCTTCAATGCTATTAAACAAGGGAGGAAAGTTATGAAAAGAGCTTTTGAATTTGTTGATGAAAAATCTCATAAATTTTGGTGGATAGAAAGTTTTAAAGAAAAATTTATAGTAAATTATGGAAAAATAGATAGTATTGGAAAATATGAAATTAAAGAGTGGGATAATATAGAGGAATGTGAGAAACAAGCTGAAAAACTTATTAAGTCTAAAATAAAAAAAGGATATAAAGAGATAAATAATTTTGATTTTGAAAATCGTTATTATTTTGATGATATGGAATATGATATAGATTTTCTTACTTCACACCCTAATTTTAGAAAGCATTTTACTGATGAACAGCTTTATTGTAATTGTGGAGATGAAGAAACTCCTTTTGGAAGTGATACAGGAAATGATGTTCTCCATATAATAGAGGAGAAAATAAGAAAAAATAAAAATTTTAGTTTTTCAGACTTCCCTAAATATTTAATAGAAAAAGAATGGGGAATAGAATACTTTGAGCCTGTACCTATAATTGATGAAAAAACATTTGCAGAGGAGTTGAAAATAAAAGATAAAGGTTTAAACAGAGAAGCTATAATTAATGAAAGTGATGAAGTAGTAATAGCCACAGCTTTTGCACAGATAAAAATAACTGGAAAAATCAATGAAGATTTAAAAGAAAAAGCTTTATTATCTTTAAAAAGAATGGAAATGATCGCTAAAATTTGTGGTTATAGAGACTCTGAAATTAATAAACAACTATATAATGATTTAGAGAGCTTTGAAAATAAATAGTAGAACGATAAATAAGGGATTTGAAAACTTTTATGAATGAATATTTGAAAAGATATATTCATTTTTATGATGAAAAATGGAGGATATACAATGAACTTTAACGAAGCAATACAAATGCTTGGAAATAAGTTGCAAGAAAAATATGGATATTTAGGCTTTAAATACAAAAAATCTGACAAAACACTTACAAGGCACAGTAAAAATTTCACATATATGATTGTATTTTCCTCATTCGTTGGGAGCACAAAGGATAGTATAAGCATAGAGGTTTGCTATATAATAAACACCCGTCCATACAACCCTTATGGTTATGCCAAATCAGGTATCAACACACAACCACTGTTTTATAGTTTAAGAGATAATGAAGTATATCTTGATATAGGAAATGAAGAAAAAATTAATAATACCTTTGAGATTGTTTGTCAGTGGACGGATAAATTACTTATTCCAAAAATGAATGAACTTTGTGCCAAGGAGAATGAGAAAAATTAAAAGCTGAATATAAAAGCTAGGAGATGATATTATGGAAATTACAGAAGATTTATGGTGGAAGTCATTTGAAAAATATGCAGAAGAATTTGCGAAAGCTAGACCTAATTATGAAACTTTAGATGAAAAAACACAAGAAATAGGAGCATTATTCCAGTATGAATTAGATGTTTATAATGGTGGATTTCTTCAAGCATTTTGTAATTGGGGATATAGTTGCTATTTAATTGAGATAAAAGCTCTTGAAAAAATAGGAGCTAACAATTCTAAAAAAATTTTAGAAGAATGTTATTCCATTATAGCTAATTTTGAAAATGATGATAGGATAAAAGAATATTATGATATTCCTAAATATTTAAGCGAAGAAGATGAAGAAAGATTAAATTCTCTTGATGAGGAATACTGGGAAGATGAGGATAATATAATGGAGAAAATGTATAATTATTATATAGAGAAATAGAGGTGGACTATGGAATATATAAGAGAGTTTTTAAAAAATGAAGATAGAGAAAGCTTTGATAATTTTTGGGAAAATAGTCAAAAACTTGTTTGGATAGATTGGAGAGAATATGATGAAGATATAATAAATTATATAGAGGGAGTAATTCAATCAGGAGAACTTTCAGGAAAAAGTAAAGATGTTGATAATGAAATGGGATTTGATATATTTATAGAATGGAAAGGAAAAGAATACAAAATATCTTATCCTAATAAAGAGGGTTCTGATAGAGATACAACTATTAAAACTTTAAATAAAATTATCCAGCCTGAATATGAGATAAGATTATTTATGGAAAGTTTAGGAAATGATACTTTAGCTTTTGTCCCTCTTCTTAAAAATGAATGGAACGAATTAGAAAAAGAGTTTGGAGAGGAAAAAGTAAATTATTATTTTTCTAAGATAGATGATGAAAGCAAAATGTTTGATTTAGATATGGACGAACTTTTTGAAATTTTAGATAAAAGAAAAGAGATAAAAAATTTCTTTGATTAAAGGTGGACTATGAAAAAAATATTAATAGATGATTTTGAAATAGAGAAAAACGATTGGGGATATTATTTTACTACCAATATTGATTTTTTAGGACAAAACTCAGAATTACTTTTAAACTATGACACAGAAGATGAGATTTCTGAAATTGAATTAAAAGATATTTTAAATAAATCCTTAGAAAAAATAAATAATATGCTTGAAAAAGCTGAAAAAAATAAACCACAACTTATGGAACTTTTAAAAGAAAAAGATTATATAAATCTTGCAACTGAATGGGTGCAAGGAGCAGAAGAAGTTGAGGAAGAAGAAAATTGCTATCTTATAGATGATAATAAAGTCTATACTCCAATAACAGAAGAAGATTTTGAAAAAAGTATGAATTTTGGAGAGATTGGAACAGATATTTATTCAGATGGAGAAACAGAGGATATGTCAGTCTATATTACTTTTGAGCCTGATTATTTTGCAGGACATTGTATAGAATGTTATATTGATGAAAATGGAAACTTTTTAATTAATGGATTAGCAGGATAAGGAGGAAAATTATGGGAGCTTGGGGTATAAAAGCATTAGAAAGTGATGAAGGATTAGATGTTGTTGATATTTTAAGAGAATATCTTGAAAAATTTGAAGATAAAAAAGAAATTACTTTAAAAGAAATAATAGATTTAATGATTGAAGAAGGAATGTTAGGAGAAACTTTTGAAGATATAGATTTTCTTTATGATAATACAGCAATAGCTATATCGGAACTTTATTTTGATATTAAAGAAAATGGAAAATTAGATTATGATGACGAAGAGGAAGATGAAACTACTTTTTCTAAATTAGAAAAATTTTCTAGTGATAAAAAATCCTTAAAATATCTTATAGACTATTTAACTAATATTTATAATAAAGTTCCTGACGAAGATGGGGAGAGAGAAATAGTAGAGTTGTGGTATGAAAATGGACAAAATCCAAGTTATGAAGAATGGTACAATCATCTATGCTCTTTAATTAAAAAATTAAAATCAGAATATAAAAGCTAGGAGATGATTTTATGGGAAAAGTCTATAAACTTGACATTGATAAATCTTTAGCTCATCAAGTATTAAAATATGCTGGTTGGCACGAGGGAAGAAAAGTAGATATAGAAAAAATAGAAAAATATTATAAAGAAAATAATTACTCTTTAAATGAATATGCCAAAAAGTTTTTACAAGAGTTCTATAGAATAGAAGAAAATTGGTTTTTCAAATATATAGGAAAAAATGGAGAAGTACGAATAGGTGGAAATGATTTTAGTTTTTCTATTCCTTATGACTTACCTTTTGATGAAAAAGATTATGAATATGAGATAAATCAAATTCCAAAGGAAGTGAGAGATAAAGTAATTCCAATAGTAGAAACAGGTTGGCATATTGGTGGAACTCTATGGATTGATGATAAAGGAAATTTTTACCACACTCTTTATTATA
This sequence comes from Fusobacterium sp., assembly GCA_019416865.1. Classification (GTDB taxonomy): domain Bacteria; phylum Fusobacteriota; class Fusobacteriia; order Fusobacteriales; family Fusobacteriaceae; genus Fusobacterium_B. Next base: position 31,470 of record DXWL01000014.1, on the reverse strand, counting down.
GAAATGATTCTATGGAAAAATATAATTCTATATTTAATTATTTAGAATATAATTTTAGGCATTATTTAGGAAATGAAATTTATGTAACCTTTAAAAATCAACGAGATTTAGAAAATAATAAATAATGAAAAATTATTAGGAGGTAAATTATGAAAAAAGAATTACCATTTTTTAAATATCACCCTGACCCTTTAAAAACAGGAACTTTTGAAACAAATGAAACTGTAATTTGTGATTGCTGTGGAAAAGAAACTGATATATATTATTCTGGACCTTTTTATTCAGTTGAAGATGTTGAATATTTATGTCCTGAATGTATAGCAAGTGGAGAGGCGAGTAAAAAATTTGACGGAGATTTTATAGATATTTATTTTGGAGAAGTTACTGATGAAGAAAAAATAGATGAATTAACTCACAGAACTCCAAGCTATTCTGGTTGGCAACAAGAAATTTGGGTAACTCATTGTGATGATTTTTGTGCTTTTCTTGGTTATGTAGGATCTAAAGAACTGAAAGAAATGGGAGTTTTAGAAGAAGTCATTGAAAACGGAAGTCCTGAATTTAATGCAGAGTGGAGCGAAGAACAGATAGAAATAATAAAAAATATGGTTAATGGTGGACACGTTCAAGGATATTTATTCAAATGTCTTCATTGTGGAAAACATTTCCTATACTATGATGTTGACTAAGAGGTAAAGTTTATGAAGAAATTAATTTTATCAATTATTTTCTGTCTTGTAACTTTTTATTCTTTTGGTTATCAAATAGATGAGAATTTTACAGGACAGATTATTAAAAAATATAAAAATGGACAAGTAAAATCTATTGAAAATTTTAAAAATGGAAAGCTTCATGGAGAGTTTAAAGAGTTTTTTGAGAATGGAAATCTATTTCAAATGGGAACTTTCAAAAATGGAGATATGAAAAATATAAAAGTTTTCTATGAAAATGGAAATTTAAAATTTGAACAAAATTTAAAAGATCGAAAAGGAAAATACAGAGGATATTATCCAAATGGGCAGTTAGAAATAGAGGGAGAAGTCTTTCAAGGAGATGAAGTAGGACTTTGGAAATATTATAGCGAAGAGGGAAATTTATTAAAAACAGAGTATAAAAATCAAAAATTAAAAAAATCAGATAGTTAAGGAGTTTTTATAAAATAAATTTCTTAACTATTTTTTATATCTTAAAGGATTTTGAAAGAATATGTAGAATATTATAGTATAAGGGATAGTTAAATAAATATCTTTGGAGATGTCTTATGTACAAAATTGGTTATCTTGGAAACTTTGAAAAAGTGCCTCAAGTTGTAGAATATATTTTAAATAGTGATGTAGAAAATTTAGAGAAAGAGTATAAAAATGGCTGGAATATAGACAAAGAAATATTTATAGAAGAATTTGCAACAGTAACTCCTTTAGAAATAGCTTTACAATGTAACAATGAAAAAGTAATAAAGTGGCTTGTGGAAAAAGGAGCTGATGTAAAAGCAAAAAAAGATGATTGGGTAACACATATTTCAAATGCAGGGCGTTTTTGTTCTTCTGAAATCTGTGAACTTTTTATTAAACACGGAGCATTAGAAAATCTCACTAAAAAACAATACGAAAGAATTTACTCTGATATTTATTATGGAAAAAATTTTAAAAATATAGATGTTTTTGAAAAATATGGAGTAACTGTTAAAAAATATGGAAATAATTGTTTAAGAGAGGCTGTCTATGACAGAAATCAAAAATTAGCTCAAATGTTTTTAGACTATGGAGCTGATATAAATTATCACGATTATGAAATGGTTTTTACTGATAACTCAACTCCTGTGATTGTAGCTGTTCAAAGAAATTCTCTTAATTTAGTAAAATGGCTTGTAGAAAAGGGAGCTGATATAACAATTAAAAACAAATTTGGAGAAAGACCATATTCAATAGCAGTTTTAAATAAAAATCAAGAGATGATAGATTATATTAAAAGTTTAGAGCCAGTAGATTTTCACAATGAAGAAGCTAGAAAAAGTATAATAAAAAAATATAAACTGCCAAAAGATATGGTAGAGTTCTTTAATAAGGGAGATTTAAAAATAGAATTTTCAGAGAATATTGATAGTAAATATATTGAATTTTGGAAATTGGAAGATACAGTTGAAATGACTTGGAAAAGAAAAAAATATCTTTCTTTAGTAAAAGATTTAGAAAACTATTGGTTTCATTTTTTATGGTATCCTAAAGAAAAAAACATATATATTTTTGACGCAGAACATGAAGAAATCTTTAAAATAGGAGATTGGAGCTATTTTATAAATAACTGTGAAGAGATTGTTGGAAGCTTTTTAGATTAAAAGCTTTAAAAGGAGCTGATATTATGTCAGAAATATTTAAAATCAGTGTATCAGAACTTTATAAAAAGCCATTTAGAATAGTTATAATATTTTTATTAAACCTGCTTGTTGTATTTGGAGTAAATAGATTTGATATAAAAGTAGAAACTTTTACTGTTTTTATTCCACTGATATTAACAATACTTTTTATAGAGGAATATAAAACTAAAAAATGGAAAGATATATTAATAAATTTTTTAATCTATTTGGGAATTTTTTCTTTAAATGCTCTTTTACTCTATAAGCAGATAGAAATTTTAGATAGAGAGGAATTTTTGAGTAACAGCAAAATACTTTTCTTTAATTTGAAAACAGTATCTACTGATATTATAGTATCTATTTTTGCAATGGGATTTTTGTATTCTGTTGTTAAAAATTTAAAATATAAAATAGCAGTAGTTGATATGTTCAGATACTTTAAAGAAAAATCTTCAAGGATTTTAGTTCCATTTTATGGAATAATTTTTACTCTGTATATCTCTGTTTTAATATATTATGGGCTAAATACTGATGTTTGCTATGATTTCTTAAATATATTTTTCCTTTTCTTTGTAGTAGCTTTTATGTGCTTTTTAATATTGGTTTTTAAAAACTTTCTAATTTCAGATAAAAAAGATGAGGTTACTTATAGATTAAGAGAAAAATCTTTAGGATTTTATGCAAAATACACATTAAGCATAGCAGGATTAACTATTGGAACAGGAGTTATAATTTCTACATATATTATGGCTGTCAGTATGATGAGAAAAAATGGATTATTTTTAATGATTACTGGTGGAATTATAGCTTTATTATTAGTAGTGATAGTAGAAATTTTAATTTTAAATATGCTGATTAAAATTTATAGAAAAGTTCAGATTAAACCAATGAATTTTAAGAAATTTTTTAATGTCTTAGCTGTTAATATTATAGGTTTGTTATTCCTTGGAATTGCCATATTTATAAATTATACTATTGATATGAATATTTTTATTATTAATCCTTTGGTTTTACCTATTTTACTTGCTGTAATGATAAATTTTATAGGGTTAATTATAAATTTCCAAGTATTAGGAGTTTTAGTTGATATTCCATTTACATTAGCTTTAAAAGATGGATTTAATCTAACTTTAAAATTTTTAAATCCAAAAGTTTTATTGATTTTAATAGGAGAAAATATTTTTCTAATGATTAGTATTCTAAATGGAAGTTTTACAGGATTTGTATATTTTATAAATTTTATGGTATCACTTTATTTAATAGATTTTTATTTTGAAGAAAATACTTTTATCGAAAGGAAAGACTAATATGATTGGAACTCTTGAAAATGAAGCTATACTTTATGTAGAAGTAATTTTTTGGAGTGGAAAAAGAAAAAATCCACCTAGCTTAATTAGTGGAAAATATTCTCCTCATTTTTTAGTAAAAGGAAAATCTGAATATTTAGGAGTTTGTTTTCTTGATGGAACTGAATGTTTTTTTGATAAAGTTGCATTTGGAAATGTTCAACCTCTTTATTCAGATACAATAGATTATAGCTCTTTAGCAGACAATACAGAGTTTTTAATCTATGAAGGAGAAAAAATTGTAGGAAAAGGAAAAGTTATTAGAAAAACTATTCCTTATAAAATAAAACAAAGGAAAAAATAAAATGGAAATAGTTTTTATTATATTTTTAATTATGGCTCTCTTTTATACTTTTATATATTTTCTTTTTATAAGAAAGTATAAAGATTTAAAAAAACTTTTTATAATTAATAAACTTTATGATGTTTTTGTTATAATACCTGAAATTTTTATAGGATTTTACAGTATAGTATTTTTTAGAATTTTACTTCTTATAAATTTTTTAAGTATTCTCTACATAGTTATTAAAGTTTTTAAAAATAAAGAGCCTAAAAGAAAAATTATATATGCAATACTTAGTCATTCAGAGTGGTTAATATTTTTTTAAAAGACTTTATATTTTAAAGGTAGCCTGATAAAAAATCAGGCCACTCATTAAAATATAAAATAGAGGAGGAGATTTTTATGGAATATACTCAAAATGAAAGAATAGAAATTATAAAATTTATAGAGGAAAATTTTGGAAGAATAGAAAAAATATATCAAGATGTTGGCTTTAAGAATTTTTATCTAGATATAGCTCAAATAAATCCTACAAAAGAAAAACCATACTACACTCTTATCACTCTTGGAATGGGAGAACATAAGATGTATAACCAAAATAATGAAAATTTTTCAAGTTTTGCAGAGCTTATGATTTCTTTCCCTCCTGACTGGAATTTTGATGACAAAAATTATACTTGGGCAATAGATGAATTAATACAATTAACATATATTCCATTTACTTACTTTTTCGCATATGAATGGGGACATTTAGAAAATAATTTTGAGTCTTTTAGTTCTAAAACTAATTTAAGTGCAGTAGCTATATTATATCCAGAAATGAAAGAAGAAAACTCTGGACTTTTAAAACTTGAAAATAGAGATTTACAATTTTATCAAATAGTTCCTTTATATGATGAGGAATATACTTTTGCTTTAAAAAATGGAATGAAAAATTTATTATTACTAGATGTTGAGAAAAAAATAAGTTTTGTAGTAAATATGAATAGGGAAAAAGTTCTTGAATACAGTGAGGAAGAAAAAGAAATGCAAGATGATATTATGGATTCAGCAGAATGGCATTTAGGAGATTACTATTCTAAAGGAATAGAGGTTGATGAGATAAATATATATAATCACTTGGCTGTTTTTCTTCGTTGGGCTATGGAGAATAATTTTCTAAGTGATAATTTCTTAAAAGCTTATGGTAAAGAGCTTGAAAAATACACTTCTCAAGATTTTATTGATTTAAGAGAATTTGTAAAATTTAGATTAAAAGGAGATTTAAGAAAATCTTTCTTTAATGATATAGGAAAAGAGTTTATAAGACATTATTATGATTATGATTTTGATGATGGAGATTTTTATCCACAAGATATAGATAAATATGCTAAAAGAATCTTTGGAGAGGAGAAATATTATTCTCCTGAATTAAAAAGAGAGGCTTATTTATATTTAACTTTTGATGAAAAATATTATCAAGATATGAAAGCTGTTATAGATGATGTTTATAATACTTGGTTAAAAGAATTGGAGAATTATAAAAACTAGGAGAGTTTTATGGACAACTATAAGATAAAAAGCAAAATAAATATTTTATCTAAAATAGTAGATAGTTTTTTTATAGGATTTTCCTGCTTTATAGTTTATTTTGGACTAAAAACAGGAGTTTCCTTTTCAAAAAATAGTTATACTATTTTTACAATTTCATTAGGAGTTTTTTATGGATTTATATTTATAAGGGATTTTATTTTCTATAAAACTCTTAAAATTACCCATTATGAATTGATATTTTTTTATCCTATTTTGAGAAGAGAGATAAGAATACAGAAAAAAGATATACAAAAAATTGATTTTATAAAGAGTGAGCATATACCAAAACTTTGGATCTATTATTACAGAATAAAAATAATGTCAGAAAATAAAAACTATATTATATCCTCAAAAGATTATAGAAACTTTTGGGAGATTTTAAATAATATTGGATCAAAACTTCCAAAAAGAAAAATTGAAAGCTATAAGAAAAGAGAAGTATAAGAATAGGAGGAATTATGGATATAAAATATTTTAAAAATATAGATTTTAACACTGATTACCTTGAAACTACAATAGAATTTCAAAATAGAAAAATACAACTTGATATAAATACTGATGCAGTTCTTGGAGAAAATACTTGGGTAAAAGAATATGAAGAATATATTTCTAAATTAGAAACATTCAAAGAAAAAATTGATAAAGAGATTATAAAAGATTTTGAAAATGATGGTGTAACTAAAGAATGGGTTGATTTTCACTCTGAAGAATTAATAGAAAGTATTGAAGAAAATGGAACATTAGATAATTGCGATAAAAACTTACCTATAGACAGACAAATTCTTTCAGCATTAAAACTTAATAGAATAGGAATTTATCCTGAATATGAAAATATAAATGGTGAGGAATATTATGCTATTTGGGATTATATCCTTGATGATGAGATAAGTGATGAAATTTTAGTTATAGTTACTGATAAAAACGGAGAAATAGTGGATATTACTTGGGAAAGTTAAGATTATGAGGTGATAGAAATGACTAATCCGATTAGTGATTTATACATAAAATTTATGGAAAAAATAGACCCTTATTTAAGAAGATATCCATATCTTGTAGGAGTAATTGGAGGAGGATTATTTTTCTTTGGAGCTATTTTTAAATGGAGTTGGATTTGTGATCCTACAGGCTCAAAAAGGTTTATGAGAACTGTTTATGAAATTTTTGGAGAAGGTGGATTTAGATTTTTTACAGGATTATTTGGAGCAATTATAATGATTTTTTCTTTATCTTTATGGCTGAAAAAATAAGGAGGTCAGTATGAGTTTAAAATATAAATGCCAAGAATGTGGAACACCTTTAGGATTTGAAGGTTTATGTTGGAGATGCAGAGCTAAGAAACATAGAGAAGAAGTTGATAATTGGACTGATAAAGAGATAGAAGAAAAAATAAATCAAGTGATAGAAAAATTAAAAGTTTCAACGGAAGATAATTTTTATGAAACTGATGAGTATGAAATTTTTCAAGATCTGATGACAAAGGGAATATATGTTAAAGAGTTTTCTAAAACAGCTTGTGAAAGAGAGATTTTTTATCCAAGTGAATTATATTATAAAGCAAGTGATGAAGTAAGAGATAGATTAATAGAAAAAATTCTGAATACAAAATCTGCTAGTGAGGGCGGTTCACTTTTACGATGTCTTGCAATGCTAGGAGATAAAAAATCACAAGATACTTTATATGAATTAAAAATAAATCCTAGGTCTTGGAGAAAAAAATTATATGTAGATTCAGATATTTATGCTGAAGAGGGTGGTTGGACTTTTGATAGTGATAATAACCGTATAAAACTTAATTATGATAAGTGTTTCTCTTTTGAAAAAGGAGATAAAAAAGATGAAAATGGAACTCTCATTGCTAGAAAAAGAGGAGAAAAATGTCCACACTGTGGCGGAGAGATAATAGATATTTTAGTGCTGGACGGAAGAGATGAAAAATTTTCATTTTTAGGTTTAGACGGAATTATTACTGCAAGTTGTTGTCCTAACTGTGTAACTTTAAGTGAGGGAATTTCAAATAGATTTAATCTTGACGGAACAAATGAAATTTTAGAATATGATGGAGAAGAGGAAAATTATTTTAGAGAAGATATAATAGATGAGATGGTAAATAACAGATTTGTTCTTTCTGACACAGAAAAACCACTGTTTTATGGTACATTTACAGATGATATAAACACAATCGGAGGATTTGCTAATTGGATACAAGATTGGGAATATAGAGAGTGTCCAGAATGCGGAAAGAAAATGAAATATCTTGCTCAAATCCATTGGGATACTATAATGGACAGTGCAGAGGGAACTCTATATATAGAGATATGTCCTGACTGTAGAATAATTACTATGTTTCATCAGCAAACTTAATTTGTAAGGAAACAGTGATCATATGAAAAATTTTGATATAGTGGCTCTTGTATGTGGGGCAATAGTTGTTTATATGATAATTGGTTGTACAGTTTTTATTTTTAAACAACTGAAATATAATTTAAAATTTACATTTATTATTTTTATATCAGTAATAATAGGCTTAGGGCTTATCTGCCTTTATAACTATTTTAAAAATTTTTAATTCAGGAGGTAAAAGTTATGTCTAATGAAGTAAAAAAAGCTCAAGAGGAAATGGAAAAATTGATGAAACAACATATGAAAGATGTTTATGGAGAAAATTTTGAAAATATGGGAGATTTAATGAAACAAGCTCTTGAAAATTCTATGGCTGATTTAGAAAATAATATAGATATAGAAGCAATTCAAAATGCAGTTCCTGGAGTAGATACAGCCACAATAATGAAAAAAATGCAGGAAGCTAAAGAAGAAGCTGTTAAAAATGGAACTAATGCAATAGAAGCTCAAGCTGCAGAAGTAACAAATGCTATGAATGAAATGTTTTCTTCAGGAAATACAAACCTTCAAGATATTATATCTGAACAGATGAAACAATTTCAAGCAATGACTGGAATAGAAGATTTTACAAAATTAACACCAGAAGATATGCAGAATTATTATGAAAATCAAATGAATATGTGGAATGGCTTGGGAGAAGAAGAAGTTTCTTTGGAAGGTATAGGAACATTAATTCAAAATATGTATGATTCACTTCCTGAAGGAAATAAAATAAAAGTAAAAAATGGCGACGAATACATAGAAAAATTTGAAATTATGCTTTCAGGAATTTTATCTTATATCAACGGACATGATAATGATACTTTAGATGTGGAGGAACACAATGAATTTTTCCATGAGAGAATAAATTATATTCTTACTGAATTTTGGGGAATAGAAAATAAAGATGATGTTTATAATACTGTTGCATGGCTGTTGAATGAAGGACATACAGACGAATATTTAGATTATGCAAATGCAGATACTGTTGATGAACTTATAGACAAAGATATGGATGAAGAAGAGATTGAAATTGCAAAAAATGGATTTGAGTTTACAAAATATTTCAAAGACAAACTTCCAGAAAATATTATGCTTGGTTGGGACTATGGAAGAGCTGCTGCAATAGTTCGTTGGTCATATTTTATGAACTATATAAATGAAGAGGAAGCTTGGGAAATTTTGGATAAAATAGCAAGTGTTATGATTGGTACTTTCAATTCTTGGAAAGAATTTGGAATATCATATATTGTAGGAGGATTATTCTGGACTTATAGAAAAGATCCATCAGAAACATACAGCCGTTATTATGAAACAGTAGAAGCACTGGAAGGACTTTTGACTGAAACAGGTGAGGAAGAAGATGGAGAGTGGTTGAGAAATCCTTGGATTGAAGAGGTGTTATAATGGAAATTGATGTATATTCTTTACAGGAACTTTACAGAAAAAACTTACCTTTTGAAGAAAGAAAAAAAGAGTATGAAAAATATCAGCCAGATGATGAAGATTCTTATGGAAATACAGTTTTTCATATTACTGCAAAATTTGCTGATAGTGAAATTTTTGAATATTTTTTTATGATGGCAAAACTTCAAGGAAAAACAAGAATTTTTAAAGCTAATAAATATGGACAAACACCTTTCTTTATGCTGAATGATATAAAAAATCCTGAAGAAAAATATGAAGATATAAAAAAAATAATAAAAATTCTCACAGAAAATGGGGGAAATATAAATAAAAGAGATGAATCAGGAGAAATATTTTATCATAAATGTGCCGATTATCAAAAATATACAATCTTTGAAATAATGAATGAGTTGGGAATTAAATATGACAAACCAATTTTATCAAATGGTTGGAATGTTCTGCATATTGCCTGTGCCTCTCTTCATAGAATAGATTATTATTTAAAAAATGAAGAAGAATACAAAAAACAGGAAGAGCCATATCTAAGAACTATAAAAGCAATTTTAAATTCTGGAATAGATGTTGATACAAAAACAGCGATAGAAAAACTTGCTTATGATTTAGCTTTTGAAACGAAAAATAAAAGAGCCTGTGCATTATTAAAAGGAATAGATGAAAATGATAAAACTTTTGGAATCGGTCTGCATGAAGCTTGTTGGTTTGGATATGAAGATATAGTAAAAGAATATATATCAAGAAAAAGTGATTTAAATGAAATTTATGAGGGAAATATGGGAGAGCTTAAAAAACTCTCTCCCCTTGCTATAGCTTCAAAACATCTGCACAGAGATATTGTAAAAATTCTTATAGAAAACGGAGCAGATGTTTGTGAAAGAGATGGAGAAAATGGACTGAGCAGTTTTTATCATTTTGCAAAAACTATGATAAATACAGGAATAAATATTAAAGGGAAAAAAACAAAAGAAAATTTTCAAGATATAACAAAATATTATTTGAGAGATGAAAATTTTTTAAACAGTTATGTAGATAATGAATATAATACACCAATTAATCTATTATGCAGTATTTCAAACAGATTTAACTGGGTTGAGGAAGAGAAAGCTGAGTTTGTTATTTTTGAAAAATTAATAGACAGAGGGGCAGATGTAAATATAGGAGATAAAAATGGAAATACTCCTCTTCACAAATTATTTAAAAATGGTGGAGATAAAATTTATGATATGACAGAGCTTTTAATGGAAAGTGGAGCTGATCCCAACAGTAAAAATATAGAGGGAGAAACTCCTCTTATGCAGCTTCCTAATATTTGGAGAGAGGAAGAGGGAATAGAAGCTTTGGAAGTTTTAGAAAATTATAATGTGGATACCTCTATTACAAATAATAAAGGAGAAACTGCTCTGGATATAGCTTTAAAAATGAAAAAAGAAAAATTGGCACAATACCTTATGAATATAGGAGGTTAGATTTATGGGAGCAAATTCATTTATAATAGCTTGTAAAAATAGACAGAAATCTGTTATAAAACTATTTTTAAATTCAAAAAAAATAGATATAAATGAAAGAGATGATATGGGAAGAACAGGACTTTTTTACAGTTGTGGAGAAGGGGACAAAGAGATTGTAAAACTTTTAATAGAAGCTGGAGCTGATGTTAATTTAGGAGATAACAACAGCATAACCCCTCTTCATCAAGGAGCTATGAAAGGGAATAAAGATATCTTAGAGCTATTGGTAAGAAATGGCGGAGATATAAATGCTCTTGATTTTAAAGGAAGAGCTCCGATTATATATGCTATTATGCAGAATAAAAGTGAAGCTGCTTTTAAATGTATAGAACTTGGAGCCGATACAACTTTAAAAGATAATGACGGACATCTGCCAATAGATTATGCTGCTACAAATGGATTGAAAGAACTTGTAAATTTTTTGTCATCAGGGGAAAAGGATAATTTTGGAAATACACCTTTACATCAAGCTTGTTATAACAATCAAAGTGAAGTGTTAAAAACTCTTTTAAAGTCTTCTTCCTCTGAAATAAATAATATGAATGATAAGGGAGAAACTCCTCTTATTTTGGCAATAAAAAATGAAAATCAATATATTGTAGAACTATTGATTGAAAATAACGCTGATGTCAATTTGACAGCAAACAATGGAGAATCCCCTCTTCATTTCAGTGCCAAAAAAAATAATCAAAATATTTGTAAAATTTTATTGGAAAATGGGGGAAATGCAAATATAAGAAATAAAAATGGAGAAACTCCACTTATAACAGCAATTTTATTTGGAAAAAAAGATAATGTTTTAGAACTTATCAATCATGGTGCTGATACAAAAATAACAGATAATAATGGAAAATCTCCTGAATATTATGCAAGTGAAAAAGGATATACAGAAATTCTTGAAATGCTTATTATGGCTGAATAAACGGAGTATATTATGAAAAAATACAATATTTCTGCAGAAGAAACAGTAAAATTTTTATACAGAGGAAAAATAAACAGAATAAAGGAAAAAGATATTTATAGTTTTTCAAAAAATCCTACTGAAACAGAGATAACATATTTTAAAGAATTTTTTATCAGCAAAAATAAATATAAAATAAGTTGGAATGATATTGAAAATACAGAAAAAAGATTGGGGATAACTTTACCTAATACTTTAAGAGAATATTATCACGAATGTGGAGATTTAGATATCAATAACTGTTTCAGTGAAATTTTAAATCTGGAAGAGATTGGATTTTCTTATACTTGGCTGAGAGAAAATTTGGAAAATGGTGAATTTTCTAATAATGAAATAGAAACAAACTTAAAAAAAACAGATAATTTTTTAATATTTTGGACAGAAAATCAAGGAGTTTGGAATGCCGGAATTAAAAAAGAGGATCTGTGTTTAGAAAATCCACCTGTGTATATGACAACAAATGATGATTTATATTGTTGGGAAAAAGTAACAAATGATACAGACACTTTTATTATTTTTCAAGTCGTGGAAAATATTCCATCCAGCAATTTTTATATGAAAGAAATAAAAAAAGAAGATTTAAAAGAAATTTTATTAGATGAAAAAATTTCTTTAGAGGAAATCAAAAATAGCAATTTTTTAAGTGCAGATAAAAATATTAAAATTTCTAATTATGCTGATTATGATAATGATAAAATTTATTTTTTTATTTTAAAAAACAATAAAATCATAAATTCATATGTTGTAAAACCAAAAGAGAAAAAATCTGATTATTCTATAAATGAGAATATAGATAATAATCTTTTTACAGAGCTGGGAAATATTATATCAAGGGGAGATAACGGAGTTATATCTCAACTAAAAGAAGCTTTTAGTAATATTAAAAAATATACATTAGAAAATAATATACTTCTTTTTGATAATGATGATATTGAAAGCAGCTCTGTTGAAGAAATAAGATTTATCAAGTTTTATATATTATCTCTTATTTTAGAAAAAAATGGATATTTATATTTCTTAGATTGGAAATGTGAATTAGATGATTTTAAAATACTTGAAAATCTGCTTGAAAAAATTTCAGATAATAAAAAATACAGTTTAGAAGATATTAATTTTGATGAAGATGAAGATATAATTACTTGGAGTAAAAACTTTAATGAAAACTTTAAAAATAAAAATATTCTACTGGCAGGTTTTGATTTAAACTCTGATTCTTATGCTGTATTTTTAATTTCATATGAAGATTTTAATGAAATTAAAAAATTACTTAAAAGTATAAATTTAAGAGTAGATTTTGCCGAAAATTTTTAGGAGTGATATTATGATTAGTTTAAAAGATAATAATTCTCTTATAAAAAAAATAGGTTTTCTTTTTGTTCTCGCTATTCTTCTTCAAATACCAATGTTTTTTATTAATAGAATAATAGACGACAGAGATTATTCATATAATAATATGGTAGAAGAGATTGGAAATGAATGGGGAAAAAAACAAACTATTGCGGGAGTTTTCCTTACAATACCTTTTGAGGACAGTGAAATATATTATGATAATTCAGGAAAAGAAGCTAAAAGAAAAATTGTAAAAAATTTAGTAATACTTCCTGATGATTTAAAAGTAAAAGTTAATCTAAAAGATGAAGTAAGAGAAAGAGGAATTTATAAAACAACTGTATATAATGGAGATATTATTTTAGAAGGAAGTTTTTCAAGTATAAGAAATTTTGTTCCGGCTAATATTTTTCCATATAATATTGGTGTTGGACTTGGAATAACTGACACAAAATCTATTATGAAAGTTGAACAATTTATAGTTGAAGGAGAAAATATAGATCTTGAATCAGGAACAGGACTTACACAGCACGGAATAAATACTGGAATTTCAGGAACTATAAGACAAAATCTTAATCAAAAAGATAAAATAAATTTTTCTGTAAAATTGAGTTTAAGAGGTAATGAGGGAATAAATATTCTTCCTTTTGGAAAAAATAACCATTTTGAAGTAAGCTCTTCTTGGAAAGCTCCAAAATTTTATGGAATTTTACCAAGTGTAAAAGTAATTGATGAAAATGGATTTAAGGCAGAATGGGAAGTGTCTTCTTTTGTAAGAAATTATAAACAAAGTTTTACAGATGGCTATTATGACATTACAGAAGGAAAAATTGGAGTGGATCTATATGAAGGGGTAACTCATTACAGACAAGTTATGAGAGCTGTAAAATATAGTATGCTGTTCATAATGTTAAGTCTTTTTGTTGTATATATCTTTGAAGTAACAAGCAAAAGATTTACTCACTATGTTCAATATGGAATAGTAGGATTTTCTCTTACAATGTTTTATTTAGTTCTGCTTTCAATGTCAGAATATTTTAGTTTTAATTTAGCTTATATAATCGCTGCTCTGATGGTAGTAATTCCAAATTCATTATATATAAAAGCTGTAACTAAAAATAATAAATATGGAGTTGGAATGTTAGCATTTTTATCAGGAATATATGCAGTACTTTATTCTATTTTAAAGATGGAGCAATATGCTCTTATAACAGGAACTCTTTTACTTATGATCGTTCTTTATGTAATGATGTATATTACAAGAAACATTGAATCTTTTGAGGAGGTATAGTTTATGAAAAAGAAAAAACTAACTGAAGAAGAGTTAAGATTTAATGAAGATATAAAAAAAGTTGTTTTAGATATTTTAGAAAGAAATAAAAAACCTATGATAAAAATCAGTTTATCAGATAATAAACCAAATCTATTCCAAAGTAAATTTGGAGGAATTCCATATCTGCCAAAAGATATGGAAGCTCCTAAAAATAAAGAAAATAAACAACTTACTTTACTTGCTCAAATAAATATAGAGGAGCTGCCAAAAAATAATATCTATCCTATGGAAGAGGGAATGTTACAATTTTGGATATTAAATGATGATGTTCTTGGACTTGATTATGATACACATTTAGGAGATGGATTTAAAGTTGTTTATTATAAAGATATTGATAAAAATGTAACAGAGGAAGAGGTTTTAGAAAAATATAAACCTTATAAAGATGAAGATAGTTATTTCCCAGTAGAGGGAGAGTTTTCTTTAAGTTTTAAATTAATAGATGGATATTGCACAGCTTCAGATGACAGATTTTCAAAACTATTTATAAAAGAAATAGAAAAATTTGAAAAAGAAAAAGGAAAAGAATATAAAGAGATATTTGAAAAATATAAAAAAAATAATATAGGTTATAATATATGTTATGATTTTTATGAAATTTTTGAAGAAGATAAGAACATTGGAGAAAAATTGTTTGGAGCTGGACATAAAATAGGAGGTTATCCTGATTATACTCAAAACGACATTAGGAATGAAGAATATGAAATATTACTTCTACAAATAGACAGTGAAGAAACAGAGAAAAATGAGATTATATGGGGAGACTGCGGAATTGCTAATTTCTTTATAAGAGAAAAAGATTTAAAAGAACTTAACTTCGAGAAAGTAATATATAATTGGGATTGTTGTTAATTAAAGAAAATTTTAGAAAAAATTTCGTCTAAAGAAAATAACTATGTTGATAAACAGATAGAAATTTTAACAAATTCAATATTAAAAATTTTCTAGGAGGCAGATTATGAAAAAATTAAACCCTGATTTTGTTTATTTGAAAGATATGTATAATGATGATTATTACCCAAAATTTTTAGTTGATAAAGTAAAAGATTGTATAGTGGAAGTAGTTGAGTTTTTAGAAAGGGAAGAATATGAAGATTTAGAAGAAGTCCAAGAAAAACTTGATGAAATGACAGAAAAAATTAATGATTTGCAAGAAGTGTTTGATGAAAATGAAAGTGAAATTGAAACAGTAGCAAGAGATAGTATTGGTGTAACTGTTGAAAAAATTCTTAATTATTTTGGAATAGATATTGATATAGAAGAAGCGATAAGAGAAAGAGATTGGTAAAATCAGATAAAACTTAGAAAGAGAAGGAGGAATTTTATGCTGAATATAGAAAATATTTTAAGAGAAGATTTTGATTGGGAAAATGTAGAAATTGATGAAGATGAATTTGATGAACTTGAAACAGCTTTAATTATAGATTATCTAAAGAAAAACTCTCCAAAAGAGAGACAACTTTTAGCAATAGACTGGAACTTTGATAATTCCAAAGAAGTTATCAAATGGATAGCAGAACAGCCTGATACTGATAAGGGAACTGCACTATTTTTATATTGGTATATGAATCCTCAATTTTTTAAGAAATATAAAAATAGAGAAGAATGTGAAGAAAAAGAAGGTGATTTTTGGGCTTTAGAAGATTATGATATTGTAGAAACTCTTGAAAAAAATTATATTTCAGGATTTTATAAAAATCAAAAATATGCTTTTGACCCTAAAAATGACCCATATAATTCAGATTATGATTGGACAAATGAAGTTAATGAAAATGAGATGAAAGCTGAGATACCAAAAGAGATGTATATAGCTTTAGAAGGAGAAGTTTTAGAAAGTCCAAACTGGGAAGAGGGAGTACCTGATGAAGTTATCCCTATTCTTGATAAACTTTATGAAGCATTAGATGAAGAGTAGAGAAAATATTTATAAGGACTGCTGCATTATAAACTACAGCAGTCCTATTTTTTTAAAAACTATCAATTATTTCTTTAGTAATATTTTCAGCAATAGCTTTCACCAATTTTACAGTTTCAAGGTAATCATCATAAGAGATAAAACCATAATGAGAGTGTGTATATCTTACAGGAATTCCTAATACTATTGTAGGTATTCCTCCATTTTCAATATGAATTTTAGAAGCATTTGTTCCTCCGCTTTCTCTTACAGTTTCTTGGATTTTAATATTATTTTCTGCAGCAATTTTTTTTACAAATTTTACAAGTCTTGGATTTGCAATCATTGTAGGGTCAATATGACGAACTTGTACACCTTTTCTCAAAGCACCCTGACTTCTAAATTCTCCTCTGAAATTATCATCAGCAGGAGGTCCTTCTAAAACTATTGCTAAATCAGGCATAACTTTTTGAGCAGCAACAATTGCCCCACGACATCCCTCTTCCTCTTGAGAAGAAAAAACTCCTGTAATATGAGAAGATAAATTTTTTTCTTTAAGCTGTTTCATTACATCAATTATAACAGCACACCCAACTCTGTCATCAAAAGCCTTTCCCAAAAACATTCTTGATTTTTCATTATATGTACATTCCACATCAGGAATAACTGGAGCTCCTATATCTATTTTAAAATCATTTACAGTTTCATTGTATGAAGTTGTTCCTATATCAATAAACATATCCTTTATATCAGTAACTTTTCCTGCATCTGCTTTTGATGTAAAATGAGGAGGAATTGATGATATTATCCCTTCAATATATTCTCCCTCTCTATTTAAAACTTTTACTTTATGAGCTGGAATTTGCTGATTGCTCCATCCTCCTAAAGTAATAAATTTCAAAAGTCCATTGGACTCTATAGACTGTACCATAAATCCTACTTCATCAGAATGGGCATCAAACATAATTACAGGCTTTGTTCTTTGCTCCTTTGGAATATTATTTATATAGAGATTTCTTATTTTATCCTCTTCTACAGGATAATCATTTCCTATTAAAACTTTTCCAAGTTCTGCAACCTCATCTTCAAAACCTGAAACTCCTTTTGCATCACTTAATTTTTTTATAAGCTCTATTGAATAAATATCTGACATCTTTGCCTCCTTATTTTTTATAAATTTATATCTAAAAGAACTGCTCCTATTTTTATAAGAAGTTCGTCAGTTTCATTTTTGTTTTTCTCATAATATTCCTTAAAATTTTCTTGAATATCCACAGTAACAGCTGGAGGATTTGGAGTTTTTAAAAACTCTAAATGGGTATCCTTATCGTCTATATTTTCTGATATCTGCTCATATGCTTCCTCTGTTTTTACAACAATTCCCATAACAGCTTTTTTTAATCTATGATGAATTTCAAAATGAATAATATCATGTCTTGTAGGAAATATCATAAGAACAAAATCATCATATTTTTCATTAATATATCCCATAGCGTGTTTTCTGTCTAAAATAAATTTTTTAATCTCCTGACATTCTAAAGAATTTATATATTCTTTTTCATTAATCACTGCATTTTTTTCTATATTTTTTATATAAAAATTCATTTTCAAGACTCTCTTTCTTTCAAATGGAGGCTATTATATTATAAAATCACAATAGTCCTTTCTAAATATTTTGATTATAACAAAAGTTTTTATAAAAGTCAAAATCATAAAGAAAAAGGCAGACGAAAACTTATCTGCCTTTAAAATTATTCTTTTCAATTGGAAGAAGCTTATTTTTTAAGCTTAACTCTCATTAAAAGATCTCCTGCTTTTACATCTCCTGAAGCTACAACTTCAATTGTATCAACCATGTCCATGCTTGTAATAATTACAGGAGTTTTAGTTGATTTAGCATTAGCTCTTATATATTCTAAATCATACTCTATAAGTTTATCTCCTTTTTTAGCACTTCCTGCATCAGCAACTCTTTTTAATCCTTCACTGTTTAATTTTACAGTGTCAATTCCAAAGTGAACAATCATCTCAAGTCCATTTGAAGCTTCAAGACTTACAGCATGATTTGTTTCAAATATATCAATTTCAGCATCGATTGGAGCATATATAGCACCCTCTGTTGGATCTATTGCACATCCGTCCCCTATCATTTTTTGTGCAAATGCTTCATCGGGAACTTCACTTAAAGAAATAACTTTTCCGTTAAGCGGAGAGTAAACTTCAAACCATTCTTCTGCTTTTTTACCTTTTAAGAAATCAAAAAATCCCATTTTTTTCTCCTTTATTGCTTTCATAATTTATAAATATATTATGTCTTTATTATTCCACATTTATAAAAATAAATCAAATAAAATTTTTAAAACTTTTTCTCCATTTAACTCGTCTTAGTGTGTGAAAGAAAGAAAAATTTATTATTAATCTGTTATTTAAATCATTTTAAGGTATGGCTGACTAGGAGGTAATATTATGAATCCAAACATTTTTACTGAAAATTCTATTCTGGCACTCAATGATTCAAAGAGCCTGGCTATTAAATACAAACAGTCAAGCATCAAGGCCGAAATATTAGCCCTAGCTTTATTAACAAATAAAGAAGGATTAATACCGAGAGTTATTGAAAAAATGAATTTGAATCTGGCATCTATTGTAAAAGGATTGGAGAGAGAAATTGAAAAATTTCCTAAAATAGAGGGAAATGGATTAGGTGATGTTTCTCTTGATTCTGCTACAAACAGAGTGCTTGTACAGGCAGAGGAAGAGATGAAATCTATGGGAGATTCTTATATAAGTGTTGAACATATTTTCATTGCTCTTTTAAAAGAATGCAGAAC
This sequence comes from Fusobacterium sp., assembly GCA_019416865.1. Lineage (GTDB taxonomy): Bacteria > Fusobacteriota > Fusobacteriia > Fusobacteriales > Fusobacteriaceae > Fusobacterium_B. The sequence continues at coordinate 12,256 of DXWL01000014.1, read as the reverse complement.
ACTGCAAAATTTAGGAATTAATTTAAATCAATTTAAAGAGGCGATTAAAGCAATTAGAGGAAATCAAAAAGTAGATTCTCAAAATCCAGAATCTAAATATGAAGTATTACAAAAATATGCAAAGGATTTAGTCGAATTAGCAAGAGAGGGTAAAATAGACCCAATCATTGGTAGAGATGCTGAAATAAGAAGAACTATTCAAATTATTTCAAGAAGAACTAAAAATAATCCAATACTTATAGGTGAGCCTGGTGTTGGTAAAACTGCTATTGCAGAGGGACTTGCTCAAAGAATTCTTAATGGAGATGTTCCTGAAAATTTAAAAGACAGAAAAATTTTCTCTCTTGATATGGGAGCTCTTATTGCTGGAGCAAAATATAGAGGGGAATTTGAAGAAAGATTAAAAGCTGTTTTAAAAGAAGTTCAAGCTTCTGAAGGAAAAATTATACTGTTTATTGATGAAATTCATACAATAGTTGGAGCCGGAAAAACTGATGGTGCTATGGATGCTGGTAACTTATTAAAACCTATGCTTGCAAGAGGAGAGGTAAGAGTTATCGGTGCAACTACTATTGATGAATACAGAAAATATATTGAAAAAGATCCAGCACTTGAAAGAAGATTCCAAACAGTTCTTGTCGATGAGCCAACTGTTGAAGATACTATCTCTGTATTGAGAGGACTTAAAGAAAAATATGAAGTTTATCATGGTATAAGAATAAGTGATGGTGCTATTGTTTCTGCAGCAGTATTAAGTGATAGATATATTTCTGACAGATTCCTTCCAGATAAAGCTATTGACCTTATTGACGAAGCAGCTGCTATGATAAGAACAGAAATAGATTCAATGCCTAGTGAACTTGATGAACTTACAAGAAAATCTATGCAGCTTGAAATTGAAAGAGAAGCTCTGAAAAAAGAGGATGATGATGCTTCTAAGGAAAGATTAAAAGCTCTTGAAAAAGAACTTTCTGAAATTAATGCAAATAAATCTGTTTTAAAATCTCAATGGGAAGTTGAAAAACAAGAAATTGAAAAAGTAAAACAAATAAAGGCAGAAATTGACAAAACAAAACTTGAAATTGAAAAGGCTGAAAGAGATTATAATCTTGAAAAACTAGCTGAATTAAAATATGGTAAACTTGCTTCTCTTGAAAAACAACTTAAAGAGCAACAAGAATCTTCTGACAAGAAATTTGATCATGCTCTTTTAAAACTTGAAGTAAGTGAAAATGAGATAGCTGATATTGTTTCTAAATGGACAGGTATCCCTGTAGCAAAACTTGTAGAAAGTGAAAAAGAAAAAATTCTTAATCTTGAAAAATCTCTTAACGAAAGAGTAATGGGACAAGAAGAAGCTGTTAAGCTTGTAGCTGATACAATTTTAAGAGCAAGAGCAGGATTAAAAGATAAAAGAAGACCTATAGGTTCATTTATTTTCTTAGGACCTACTGGTGTTGGTAAAACATATCTTGCAAAATCTCTTGCTTATAATCTATTCGATGATGAAGATAACATGATAAGAATTGATATGAGTGAATACATGGATAAATTCTCTGTTACAAGACTTATCGGTGCACCTCCGGGATATGTAGGATATGAAGAGGGAGGACAACTTACTGAAGCAGTAAGAAGAAAACCTTATTCTGTTGTGTTGTTTGATGAAATTGAAAAAGCACATCCTGATGTGTTCAATACTTTCTTACAAATTCTTGACGATGGTAGACTTACTGACGGACAAGGAAGAGTTGTAGACTTTAAAAATACTTTGATTATTATGACATCAAATGTAGGCAGCTCACTTATCCTTGAAGATCCTGATTTAAGTGAAGAAACTAAAAAATCTGTTAATAATATGTTGAAACAAGGATTTAAGCCTGAATTCTTAAACAGAATTGATGATATTATTATCTTCAAGAGTCTATCTCTTGATTCTGTAAAAGATATTGTAAAACAATTACTAAAAGATACTCAAGAAAAATTAAAAGACAAATATATAAAATTGGAATTTACAAATGATGTAATTGATTATCTTGCTGTAAATTCTTATGATCCTCATTATGGAGCAAGACCACTTAAGAGATTCATTCAAAAAGAAATTGAAACTGAACTTGCTAAAAAAGTATTATCTAATGAGATCAAAGAAAAGGATAGTGTTGTTGCTGAGCTTGTAGATGATAAAATAAAATTTGTCGTAAAAAGCGAAAAATAAGTTTGATTTTAAATCAAAAAATTTGATAAAAAAATAATTATTGAAAAATAATTTAAAAAATTTTTAGTGAGCGAGAAAAGGGAACTTTTCTCGCTTTTCATTACTTTTAATCTTTAAAAAAATTTTAAATTTTAAAATTTGTGTTGACATTATTCTTAAATGGGAGTATACTAGCTTCAATAAAACAAAATACAAAACGAAGATAGAGGTTGCAGTTTTCAAGAGTAATTAAAAACATTAATCTTGTGCAGAATTTTTAATGAAAGGGGAAACTGCCGAAGGGTATATATGAGCACATAGTATATATCTTGGGACGGTGTATAAGATACAGCGGACTGTCACAATAATGTGGAGAGCTATCCAGTTGGTTTGCAATATTTATTTTTTATACTAGTTAATTTTAGATATTATAACCATAAACTCATTTTTGTGTATCTTCAAAAATCAGTTTATGGTTTTTTTATTTGTATTAATAATTTTAATTTTTTATAAATGGGGGTATTTTTTATGGGTAACAGATTTTTTAGATTAGTTTCATTTTTAGGATTTACATTTTTAATGCTTTCTACAGCATTATTTGCAGAAGAGGCTGCTTATCAACCAGCACTTTACGCAACATTTTGGTCACTTGTTCCGCCAGTGGTAGCTATTGTTCTTGCTCTTATAACTAAAGAAGTTTTCAGTTCTCTTTTCATAGGAATTTTAGTTGGAGGACTTTTTTATTCAGGATTTAGTTTTGAAGGAACTATGGTTCATATTCTTCAAGGTGGATTTGTAACAGTTCTTGCTGATTCTTATAATGTGGGTATCTTAATATTCCTTGTTATTCTTGGTGGAATGGTTTGTCTTATGAATGCAGCTGGAGGTTCAAGAGCATTTGGACAATGGGCTGGAAAAAGAATAAAAACTCGTGTAGGTGCACAACTTGCAACAATTCTTCTTGGATGTTTAATATTCGTTGATGACTATTTCAACTGTCTTACTGTTGGAAGTGTAATGCGTCCTGTTACAGATAAACATAATATCTCTCGTGCAAAACTTGCATATATAATAGATTCTACTGCAGCTCCTGTATGTATCATTGCTCCAATATCTTCTTGGGCAGCAGCAGTTACAGGATTTGTTCCTGGAGAAGATGGATTCTCAGTATTTATCAATGCAATACCATATAACTTCTATGCACTATTAACAATATTTATGTTAGTTCTTCTTGTTTTCTTTGGAGTTGACTATGGACCAATGAAAACTCACGAAACAAATGCACTTGACGGAGATCTGTTTACTACAGAAGATCGTTCATTTGTTACTCAAGAAACTGAAGTAAGTAAACATGGTTCAGTTCTTGACCTTATTATTCCTATAGCTGTATTAATTTTCTGTTGTGTTACTGGAATGGTTTATAGTGGTGGATTCTTCAGTGGTGCAGGATTTGTAGAAGCTTTCTCGAACAGTGATGCTTCTGTTGGACTTGCTCTTGGAAGTATCTTTGCTATAATAATAACAATTGCTTTCTATACTGCAAGAAGAGTTCTTTCTTTCCATGCTTGTATGAACTGTATACCAGAAGGATTCAAAGCAATGGTTCCTGCAATAATCATTCTTACATTTGCTTGGACTTTAAAAGCTATGACTGACAGCCTTGGAGCAGCTCCATATGTTGCAGGTTTAATGGAAACTTCAGCAGCAGGACTTATGAATATGCTTCCAGCAATAATCTTTATAGTTGGATGTGGACTTGCATTTGCTACTGGAACTTCTTGGGGAACTTTCGGAATTTTAATTCCAATCGTTGTTGCTGTATTTGAAAACGATCCACAAATGATGATAATTGCAATCTCTGCTTGTATGGCTGGAGCTGTATGTGGAGATCACTGTTCACCAATATCTGATACAACAATCATGGCATCTGCTGGAGCTCAAAGTAATCACGTAAACCATGTTTACACTCAACTTCCTTATGCTTTAACAGTAGCTGCAATATCATTTGTTTCTTACTTAGTAGTTGGATATACTAGAAACATCTTTATTGCTCTTCCATTTGGAATGGCTGCTCTGTTTGGATTACTTTTCTTTATAAAAGTAAAAAGCAGTCAAAGACAAACAACAACAGCTTCTGCTGAATAAAATAACAAACATATAAATTAAATTTAAAAATCTGCATATCTTCTATGCAGATTTTTTTATAATTCCGTTGGACATATTCTTACTACTGTGATAACATAAAATAGTAATATTAAATAGTTTTTAGGAGTATAAAATGAAGGTTGATAAAAAATATATTAAAGATTTATTAAAAGATTTTTTTGAAAATAAGAAGCTTGTGAAAGCTGTTTTTTCAAATATGAAAGGAAATTATCCTTATACAAAGATAAATATAAAACCTGTTGTTATAAAAAACAATTTTTTCTTTCAGTTTGAACAATTTCAAAATAACAAGGCTTATCATTCAAATCTTGATATTTCAGAAAGTAGTGAAAAATTTGATGAAATTATAGATAATTTTAAGCAATACATGATATTTACAACTGAGGGAGATTACCAAATTCTTAAAGGAAAAAATGATTTTAATGTAAAAGTTACTAAAAATTGCAGAGAGATAAAATCTTTCGAGCATAATAAGGTAAAAAATTATTTATTGGAAGAAGGAACTCCTATTCCATTTCTTATCAAACTTGGAGTTATGGGAGAAAATGGGGAAGTTTTTAAAGACAGCTATAACAAATTCAGACAAATTAATAAATATCTTGAATTTATTGATGATACTATAAAAGAGCTTAAAAATAGAAAACTTATAAAAGACAGTATTAAATTTGTAGATTTTGGTTGTGGAAAATCTTATCTGACTTTTGCCCTTCATCATTATCTGAAAAATATAAAAGATATGAAATTTACTATAATTGGACTTGATTTGAAGAAAGATGTAATGGATTATTGTAATAAGGTCGCTGAAGAACTTAACTGTGAAAACTTAGAATTTCTTACTGGAGATATAAAAGATTTTGACAAACTAAAAGATGTAGATATTATTTTCTCTCTTCATGCTTGTAATAATGCAACAGACTATGCTCTTTTAAAGGGACTGGAACTAAATGCTAAAGCTATTCTTGCTGTCCCATGTTGTCAGCATGAATTTAATCAAAAAATGAGTGCTAATAAAAAAAAGTGAATTTTTTGATACAGAATCTCCTATAGGAAAACATGGTATTCTTTTAGAAAAGTTCACATCTGTTGCAACAGATGCTTTCAGAGCACAGGCTCTTGAACTTTGTGGATTTAAAACTCAAGTAATGGAGTTTATAGATATGGAGCATACTCCAAAAAATATTTTAATAAGAGCTATAAAAGATAATATTAAAAAAGAAGTTCTAGAGAAAAAATTTGCTGAATACAATATATTTAAAAATTTCTTAGGTATAGAGCCTCTTCTTGATGAACTTTTAAAACCATATTTTCTTATAAAATAATAAAAAAGAGCTGTTACAAATTTTAATGTAATAGCTCCTTTTATTTTTTATAATTCTTTATATAAATTTATTTCTGATTTTTCTCTCAATTTTCCAAGCATAGGAACAATTCTTTTAAAATGTTCTGTATTGTTGTGAAACTTTATAGCTTCCATATCTTTCCATTCTTCTATAAATGCCACTATTTTTTCATCATTTACATCTTCAAAAAGAGAGTAAGATATATTTCCCTCTTCTGCTCTGCTTTTTGCAATAAGTTCCTGAGCTATTTTTATAAATTCTGCTTTTTTTCCATCTTTTAAAGTATTCTTTGCAACTATCTTTATCATTTAAATCATCTCCCTTTTTAAAAATAGGTTATAAAATAATTCTACCACATAAAAGGATTTTTTGTTATAATATTATTTGAAAAATAATATTAAAAGGGGACTTTAAGATACATGAAAAAATATATTAAAGAGATAGTTGTAGTAGAAGGAAGAGATGATATTACAGCTGTGAAAGCTGCTGTTGATGCAGAAGTAATTGCAGTGAATGGATTTTCTGTAGGAAAAAATATTGAAAAAATAAAAGGAGCATACGAAAGAACTGGAATAATTGTTCTTACTGATCCTGATAATGCAGGAAATAATATAAGAAATTTTATTCAAAAAAGATATCCTAAAGCAAAACATGCTTATATCAGCAGAGCTGAAGGAACAAAAGAGGGAGACATCGGTGTAGAAAATGCTTCTCCTGAAGCTATTATAAATGCTCTTGAAAAAGCTAGATGTGAAACAACAGAACCTAAAGAGATATTCACACCTGAGATTTTGTTCGAATATCATCTTGTAGGACATTCAAATTCTGCTTTTCTAAGAGAAAAACTTGGAGCAAAATTGGGGCTTGGTTATTCAAACGGAAAACAACTTCTTTCAAAACTAAATCGTTATAATATAACTATGGAAGAATTTAAAAAAGCTATGGAAGAAATTTAGTATCGTATATTTTTTAAGGAAAGAAATTGTAATTCTTTCCTTTTTTATTTACTTTTTTTGAAATTTCATGTAAAATAGTAAGGTAGCATATAAATATATACAGAGGTGGGATTAAATGGACACATATTCCTCGTGGAATATAAAGTTTAATGAAACTAAAAAATTTAATATATAGAGACTCTTTGTCTGCTTTCCTTGACAGAGAGTTTTCAAATGGAAGGTGGAAAGATGATACAAGTTTTCAAAACTAATCCTATGGATAAGCTAGAAAGTATCTATTTTAAAGATGACGAAGAGATAATAAAAGATGTATCCATATTCAGAGAAAAAAATACATGGATAAATCTTACTGATCCAAATGATGAAGATGTGGCAGCTATACAACAGGCTTTTAATATCCCTGTAGAACACTTAAAAGCAGCTCTGGACGAAGAAGAAAAATCTCGTTTGGAAATAGACGGAGATATCTTACTGATAATTATAGATGTACCTATTCACAGTGAAAAAGATAAATGTTCATTCACTACAATACCCCTTGGTATTATAGTATTAAAAGATAATATTATAACTGTTACAACTGAAAAATTTCCTCTTATAGATGAATTTGTAAAAGGAAGAATAAAAGGATTTTTCACATATAAGAAAACAAGATTTATATTACAGCTTCTTTTTAGAAATACATCTTATTACCTATATTACCTAAGACAGATTGGCCGTGTTGGAGATGTTGTGGAAAATCGTCTTAAAAAATATATGGAAAACGAAGAGCTTATGCTGCTTCTTGAACTTGAAAAAAGTTTGGTTTACTTTACTACCTCACTAAAATCAAATGAGGCAGTTCTTGATAAAATAATGAGAATGCAGCTTGTAAAAAAATATCCTGATGATTTGGATCTTCTTGATGATGTAATCATAGATACAAAACAGGCCATAGAGATGGCAAGTATTTATTCCAGTATTTTAAGCGGCACAAGAGATGCATTTTCAACAGTAATGTCAAACAACCTGAATAATGTAATGAAAAGACTTACTTCTATTACAGTAGTTCTAGCTATTCCTACAATTATTTCAGGAATATGGGGAATGAATGTGGCAGTACCTTTTGCTGAAAATCCTTTTGGATTTGCAGCAGTAATTATAATATCTGTTCTTCTTAGTATTATTATTACTTATCTGCTTTCTAAAAATAAAATGTTCTAAAATATAAAATGACAGTCCTAAAATTATAAGACTGTCTTTTTTTATTTTTGAATAAATTGATTTGTATTTTCATTATAAATATATCCATTTTTTTCAAAACGTTCTAATAATTCAATTTTACTTATATCCATATCCTCACATAAATCATCAAGAGATGAATAAAAATCTCTTAATTTCATGTTTATCATGCTATAAGCAATATTTATATCCATGCTTAAAAAATTCATTTTTCAAATTCTCCTTATTTTTTTCAGTTTTTAATTTTAGTATATTTTAAATTAATTTATATTTTTTGTCAATTTAATAAAAGCTCTGACTTTTACATCAGAGCTTTTAACATTATCTTTTTACTTTTAAATTTTTATTCTTCTGCTTTTGCTTCAGCAATTATTTTAGCTGCTACTTCATCAGGAGCATAATCATATCTTATAAATTCAAATTCAAAATGTCCTCTTCCTTGAGTCATAGATTTAAGATCAGTAGCATAACCTAACACTTCTTTATGAGGAACTTCAACAGTAATTTTTTGTTCACTGTAATCCATAGGATCCATTCCTAAAATTCTTCCTCTTCTCTTATTCATATCTCCCATAATATCTCCTGTATATTCTTCAGGAACTACTATTTCCATCTTTACAATAGGCTCTAATATTACAGAAGAAGCTTGTTCCATTGCTTTTCTAAATGCTAAAATTGCAGCCTGTTTAAATGAAAGTTCATTTGAATCAACTGGGTGATAAGATCCATCATATAAAGTAGCTTTAAAGTTTATAACAGGATATCCTGCAAGGAATCCTCTTTTAGCAGCTTCATGAAGTCCTTTTTCTACAGCAGGAAGATATTGTCTTGGAACAACTCCTCCTTTTATATTATCAACAAATTCATATTCTTTATCATATAGAGGTTCAAATTTAATAAATACATCTCCGTATTGTCCTGCTCCTCCAGATTGTTTTTTATGTTTTCCTTGAACAGAAACTTCTTTTCTGATTGTTTCTCTGTATCCTATTTTTGGTGTACTTAATGTAGCCTGTACTTGGAATTTATTAAATAGTTTTGATACAACTATTTCCAAATGAGTTTTTCCTTGTCCTCCAATAAGAAGTTCTTTTGTTTCAGTATTTCTTATAACATTTAAACTTGGATCTTCTTCTATAAGTTTTTGTATCGCTGTACTTATCTTATCATCGTCAGATTTTTTAACAGGGATAATATTCATATACAGACATGGTTTAGGGAAAGGCACTTTTTGATAAACTATAGGATTATTTTTATCACAAATTGTATCTCCTGTTTTTAAATCTTGAATTTTTGTAGTTGCTGCTATATCTCCTGCCACAACTCTTTCTGTTTCTCTCTGTTTAATTCCTCTTACGAAGTAAAGGTTTGCTATTCTTTCTTTTCTTCCTTGAGAAGCATTTAAAACTTCCATATCTCTTGTAAGACTTCCAGAAACTACTTTAAATAAAGAAATTTTTCCTATAAATGGGTCAACTATAGTTTTAAACACAAAAGCTGAGAAAGGTTCGTCAACACTTACTCTTCTTTCTACTGTTTCTCCTGTATCAGGATTTGTTCCATATCTTACACCATTTCTTGAATCTTCAGGAGTAGGCATATAATTAAACATCATATCAAATAATGTATGTACTCCTATAAGATTTGCAGCAGAACCAACAAGAACAGGAACAACATCGCCATTTATAACACCTTTACGAAGCCCTGCTTTTATTTCATCTTCAGTAAAATCTTCTCCGTTAAAGAATTTTTCCATAGCTTCTTCACTTGTTTCTGCAACAGCTTCAAGAAGAAGATTTCTTACATCATCAAAGTCTTCATGAGGAATAAGTTCTTTATCCTCACAACATTCTCCATTAAAGATTCTGCATTTTTTCTCTATTACATTAATAAATCCTTCAAAATTTTCTCCCTCTCCTAAAGGTATACAGAAAGGAGCTACTTTCTTACCAAACTTTTCTTTTAAATCAAGAAGAATTTTTTTATAATTTATTGCTCCTTTATCCATTTTATTTATAAATAAAATTCTCGGAAGTTTTCTTTCTTCAACCATTCTCCATGCTTTTTCTGTTCCTACTTCTATTCCAGCACTTGCATCAAGAACGATTACTGCCCCTCCTGTTACTGCAAGAGCTGAAGTAACTTCTCCCGAAAAGTCAAAATATCCAGGTGTATCCAAAATATTAAATATTTTTTCCTGATAGTCCAGTGAAATAACAGAAGTGTTTATTGAAAATTGTCTGCTTATTTCTTCATCATCATAATCAGACAATGTATTTCCTTTTTCTATACTTCCCATTTTACTTGTAACATTCGCTGCAAATAATAGTGCTTCAACCAAAGATGTTTTTCCTGAACCTCTGTGACCTAAAAAGCTGACATTTCTTATTTTGTCTGTAGTATAGTTTTTCATAATGCTGCCCTCCGTATTAATATTTTGTGTATCACTCATATCTAATACTGTATATAGCCCATAAATGAAAAATAATCAAGAGGTAAATTAAAAAAAATTAAAGGAGAGAAAAAAATTCTCTCCTTGTTTATAACTATTTTAATTTTTCTAAAAGATTTTTTCCAGCTTTAAATCTGATGCTTTTTCTTGCTTCGATTTGAACTTCTTCACCAGTTTTAGGGTTTCTTCCCATTCTTGGTGCTCTTTCAACAACTTCTAATTTTCCCCAACCGATAAAGTTGATTGTTTCTCCTGCTACAAGAGTTTCTTCCATAGCATCTAATATTGCATCAAGTTTTCTTTCTGCATCTGCTTTAGTAGTAAATACTCCTTTTACTTGAAGTAAACTTGCTAATTCTTTTTTTGTCATTTTCTATTTCCTCCAAAATCTATTAAATAATAATTTTTTATGCAACCTCTAAGTTATATCATATTTATCAGATAATTTCAATCAGATTTTTGTTTATTATCAATATTTTTTACAATATAGAAAAACACATGTATTATATTTGAAAAAATAAATCTGTATTTGACAATAGAATAATAAAACTATATATGATAAAATAAATATTAAAGAAAAAATTTTATAAGGTGATATTACTATGGATAAAGAATATTATTTTGACAACTCTGCCACTTCAAACCCAAAACCAAAAGCTGTTTTGGAAAAAGTTCAAGAGGCACTTATCTATTTTAACGGAAATCCAGGAAGAAGCGGCTATAAAAAAGCTGTCGAAATTGACAGAGCAATATATAATGTAAGAGTCAAAATAGCAGAATTTTTTAATATTAAAGATCCTCTAAAAATTGCTTTTACATCGAATGCCAGTGAAAGCCTTAATTTTGCTGTAAAAGGAGCTGGACTTAGTGATTGTCATATAATCTCTTCAGTTCTTGAACACAATTCTGTTCTTCGTCCTCTTCATTATCTTCGTGATGAAAAAAATGTTTCACTATCTTTTGTTTCGCCACATAAAGATTCTGAAGATTTTTTAAAAGAGATAAAATCTCTGATAAATGAAAAAACAAAAGCTGTTGTCCTAAATCATATTTCCAATGTTACAGGATATATTACAGATATTGAAGCTGTGGGAAAACTATGCAGAGAAAAAAATCTTTTATTCATAGTTGATGCTTCTCAAAGTGCAGGTTTCTTAAAAATAGATGTAGAAAAATTTAATATAGATATTTTGTGCTTTACAGGACATAAATCTCTTTTTGGAATTCAGGGAACAGGAGGAATATATGTTCGTGAAGGGATTTCTTTAAATCCTCTTCTTGAAGGAGGAACTGGAAGTTTTTCAAAACTTCCAAGACAACCCAAAAGAATGCCTGAACTCTTAGAATGTGGAACTCTTAATACTCCAGGAATTTTATCACTAGGGGCTGGAATTGATTTTATAAATTCTGTTGGACTTGAAAATATTAAAAATCATGAATATGCTCTTACAAAAAGATTTATTGATAAAATCTTTGAAATTAAAAATATTACAATCTATGGATATAAAGATATTTTCAGAGGTGCTGTTGTAAGTCTTAATATAAAAAATATATCTTCATCTGATTTATCAGCAGTTTTAGATGAAGAATTTAATATTTGTACAAGAAGTGGTTTCCATTGTGCTCCTCTTGCTCATAAATTTTATGATACTTATGAAACAGGAATGGTAAGATTTTCTTTTGGGTATTTTAATACTGCTGAAGAAATTGATTATGCTGCAGAAGCTTTAAAAGAAATTTGCAGTGAATTATAGCTTGAAAATAAAAGAATTTTTGAATTTCTATCAGTTTCTATCAGCAGGAAAGCTCAAAATATGCAGTTTTTAAAAAAATTTATTTGACAAGAACAGATAATTTATGATATTATTATATCTGTTCGAGGGGATATAGCTCAGTTTGGGAGAGCGACGCACTTGCACTGCGTAGGTCAGCG
>DXWL01000013.1 GCA_019416865.1 Fusobacterium sp. | reverse complement strand
ATAAAAAATTTATTTAAATTAAAAGGAATAAAAAATGAAAAAAATATTGAAAAATATAGGATGGCTTATTTTTGATAAAATTTTTATTTTAATTCTTCAATTTTTGGTTGGTGTAAAGATAGCTAACCATTATGGAAGTATGGAATATGGAAAATATTCATATGCAATGTCAATAATAGCATTTTCACCTATGCTAATTGAAATAATAAACACGAGAGTAGTGAAAACATATTTCTATAAATATAAATTTAATATTATAGTTTCAGCAGTATCTACTTTTAAAAATATGATTTCAATATTGGTAATGATTATAGTAATATTTTCAAAAATATTTTTTCAACTGGATAATGAGTTATATTTATTACTGATATTTTTAAGTTTAGATAATGTTCTTATATCTTCAACAATAGGAATAGAAAATTATTTTGAGTATAAAATTAATTCAAAATATATTGTGATTTCAAATAATATAGTAAAGTTAATATCTTATTTTATTCAATATATGGGAATTACTTTAGATTTTAATATTATTTTTATACCAATTGCAAGATGTATAGGAAGTTTTATAAGAACTTTTATTTTAAGATATCAATATAAAAAGGTATATAGTTGTAAAGAAAGAATAATTTTTAATAAAAAAATTATTTTCAAATTGATAAAAGAAAGTTATTTTTTATGGTTATCCTTTATTTCATTTATATTATCAACTAATATAGACAAAATTATGCTTGGAAAAATGTTAGAGATAGAAAATGTCGGAATATATAGTATAGGAATGCAGTTAGGAAGTATTTTAATGGTATTAGTTGGACCTTTTCAGACAACTATTTTTTCAGAATTATTAAATTTGTATAAGGCAAATAAAGAAAAATACTTTAAAAGATATATTTTTTATACAAAACTATTAACTAATATTTATTTAATAATAATTCCTTTATCTTTTATAGTATTGAAATATTCTTTTTTATATGTATTTTCCGAAGAATATATAAAAGCTATAAATGTTTATATGATTTTATGTGCGGGAATACTTATAAAAGTTAACGTGTTTTTAAGAAGTTCACATTTAACTTTGACAAATACAACAAAATTAATATTAAAAAGTGAATCATTAGCAGCTATTTCTAATATTATGTTGAATTATATATTAATAAAAAAATATGACATTTATGGTGCTGCGATTGCAACTTCAATAACTCAAATAATTTCTCTTTGGATAGTAGATTCTTTTTCAAAAGAAGGAAGAAAATTATTAAAAATTCATTTAAAAGGATTTTGGATATTTGATATAAAAAAATATAAATAAATTTTGGAGGCAAAAATGAAAAAAATAGCAATAATTCCATTAAGAGCAGGTTCTAAAGGAATTCCTGGAAAAAATAAAAAGAAACTTTTAGGTCGTCCTTTATTTTCTTGGACACTTGGAGAAGCTATATTCAGTAATTTAGATAAAATATATATTTTTACAGATGATGAAGATATAATTGATTTTGTAAAAAAAGAATATATTTGGACAGACAAAGTAGAAATAATGTTAAGAAGCAAAGAAAGTGCAACAGATACAGCAAGTACAGAAATGGGAATGAAAGAATTTGCTGAAAGAATAAATTATAACTTTGATATTTTATGTCTGCTTCAAGCAACTTCTCCTTTAACATCAAGAGAAGATATAAACAATTGTTTGGATAAAATTATAAATGAAAATTATGATTCAGCACTTACAGTAGTAAATACTATGAGATTTATTTGGAACGAAAATGGAGAAAGTATAAATTATGATTTTAATAATCGTCCAAGAAGACAAGATTTTAAAGGATTATTAGTAGAAAATGGAGCAGTTTATACTACAACAAAAGAGCAGTTTTTAGAAAGTGGAATAAGAATAGGAAAAAAGGTTGCTGTTGTAAAAATGCCTGAAGATACTCTAACAGAAATAGATGAAAAAGAAGATTGGGTTATTATGGAGAAACTTCTTGAAAACAGACTTAATAAATTTAAAAAAGGAAGTAAAAAAATTAAACTGTTAGTTTTAGATGTTGATGGAGTATTCACAAATGGCTGTGTAGCAACAGGAACAGAAAAAGAAATTTCAAAAGAATTTTCATTAATAGATGGAATGGGATTGGAACTTTTAAGAGAAGAGGGAATAAATGCTGCAGTAATGACATCTGAAAATTCTGAAATAGTAAAAAATAGAATGAACAAATTAAAAATATCAGAAACTTACTTAGGAGTAAGAGATAAATATAGTTTCCTAGAAAAAATTATGTTGGAAAATAATTTAAGCAGAAATGAAATAGCTTATATTGGTGATGATATTAATGATTTATCAAATATTTGTTCTGTTAAATGGGGAATAGTACCTCAAAATGCAGTTTTAGATAATAAATTAAAAGCAGATTTAGTTTTAAATTCTTTTGGTGGTAACGGGGCAATAAGAGAAGCAGTTAATTTTATAATCAAGTATAATAAAAATTTATAAATTAAGGAGAAAGAAATGAAAAGAGCAAAAGTTATAGCAGAAATAGGATGTAATCATATGGGAAATATGGAAACAGCAAAAGAACTAATAAAAATTGCAAAAATATTTTGTAATGCAGATGCTGTTAAATTTCAAAAAAGAGATAATAAATATTGGGCAACATTGAAACCAGAACAATACTATGCTCCACATCCTAACCCAATAAACTCATACGGAGATACTTATTTAGCACATAGAGAAGCATTAGAATTTACAAAAGAACAAAATAGAGAACTTATGGATTATTGCAATGAAATAGGAATAGAATACAGTACATCTGTATGGGATTTAACATCAGCAAAAGAAATTACAGAATTAAATCCTAAAATGATAAAAATACCTTCAGCATGTAATAATAACTATGAAATGCTTCAATATTTATGTGATAATTATTCAGGAGAAATCCATGTGTCAACAGGAATGACATCAAAAGAAGAATGTGAAGAGATGATACAATTTTTTGAAAAAAATAAAAGAAATCAAGATGTAGTTTTATATGTATGTACTTCAGGTTATCCAGTTCCAGCAGAAGATGTTTGTTTACTAGAAATAAATAATTTTAAAGAAAAATATGGAAACAGAGTAAAAGAAATAGGATTTTCAGGACATCATAAAGGGATAGCGATAGATATTGCAGCTTATACTTTAGGAGCAACAGTAATAGAAAGACATTATACTTTAGACAGAACTTGGAAAGGAACAGACCATGCAGCTTCTTTAGAGCCAGATGGATTAAGAAAACTTGTAAGAGATTTAAGAGTAGTAGAAAAAGCATTAACTTATAAATCGGAAGATATATTACCAATAGAAAAAGTACAAAGAGATAAACTAAAGTTTAAAAAATAATAAATGAAATCCTGATTTTTATAATTTAAAGTCAGGATTTTTTATTAAAAAATGCAGTTACAATACATTTTTTATGATATAATAATGTATATAAAAAATATTTTTTAAGAGGTGAATACAGATGGAAAGAAAAATAGAAGAAAAATTATTGGAATGGAAAAATAGAAAAAATCATAAACCTCTTATAATAGATGGAGCAAGACAGGTTGGAAAAACTTATATAGCTTTTTCTTTTGGGAAAGAAAATTATAAAAATACAGTATATTTCAATTTTGAAAATGCAAAAGATTTGGCTAAAATTTTTGAAAAAGATTTAAACCCTGAAAGAATTATAAAAGAGCTTTCAGTATTTTCAGGTAATACTATTTTAGAAAAAGACACTCTTATTATTTTTGATGAAATTCAAGCTTGTGAAAAAGCTCTTACATCTTTAAAATATTTTTATGAAGAAAAACCTGATTATGATATTATTTGTGCAGGAAGTTTATTGGGAATTGCTATAAACAGACAAAATTATTCTTTTCCTGTTGGAAAAGTTGAAATGCTTAGGATGTATCCCATGGATTTTGAAGAATTTTTATGGGCATTAGAAGAAAATGAATTATCTAAAATGATAAGAAAGCATTTTAGCACAAATGAAGAATTTTCTCTTCACGATAGAGCAATGGAATATTATAAAAAATATTTGGTTATTGGAGGAATGCCTAGGGTTGTATTAGATTATATAGAAACAGAAAATTTTGATTATATATATTCATCACAGAAAAATTTAAATGATTCATATATAGCTGATATGGCAAAATATGCAGCTCCTTATGAAACAGTAAAGATAATGAATACTTTTAACAGTATTCCTGCTCAACTTGCAAAAGAAAATAAAAAATTTCAGTACAAAGTTATAAAATCAGGAGCAAGAGCAAATGAATATGAAGTTCCTATTGAATGGTTGTTATCTTCAGGAGTAATTAATAAATGTATTAAAGTTACAGAGGGAAAACTTCCATTGAAAGCATATTCTGAGCCTTCATCATTTAAAATATATTTAGCTGATACAGGTTTGTTGTGCTCTAAATTTGAGATACCTGCAAATATAATTTTATATGGTAATGATAAATTCTCTGATTTTAAAGGAGCTTTGACAGAAAATTATGTTTGTTCAGCAATGGCAGCTAATAATTATACTCCTTATTATTTTGAAAAAAATCAAACCTTGGAAATAGATTTTATAATTCAAGATAAAGAGGGAAATATTATTCCTGTAGAGGTAAAAAGTGCAGAGCATGTGAGAGCAACAAGTCTTAATAATTATATAAAAAAATATTCTCCAAAATATTCAATAAGAATTTCAGGGAAAAATTTTGGATTTGAAAATGGAATAAAAAGTGTACCTTTATATGCGGTATTTTGTATCTGATAAAAAATAAACTGCCCGATACTTATTGTCAGGCAGTTTTTAAATTAAATATTATTTTTATTCTTCCTCATAAAGATTTACAAACATCTCTTCAGGAGCAATTTTTTTATTAATAATCTTATGGTCATACAGCCAATCGATATTTTCTCCCCATACAGAAGCTTCTTGATGTAAGAATGGTACACCTTCCTCTTTCATTATAGGAAGAAGGATATTTATACTTTGAGTTTCAACATTTCTGCTAAGAGGGAACTGGTCAGCTTCTTGTTTTGCAAGAAGGATATCAAGAGAACCTTCAGGATCGTTCATCATATCTTTAAATCCTTTGTTAGCAGCTTTTAAAAATCTTACATAAACATCTTTTCTTTCTTTTATTAACTCATCGTTTGCTACAAAAATTTCTTCATAATAGTTAGGCATTCCAAACTCTGTGCAGTAGAAATAGTTTACATCAAATCCTTTTTCTATCATAACAGGAACTTCGTGGTTTACAAGTCCTCCGTTTGTTGCATCAACTTGTTTTGTAATCATAGAAGTAAGAAGTTCAAATCCAACATCCATAACCTGAACTTTTGAAGGATCTCCTCCATCATATTCAACCATAGCTTTAAGACTTTCCTCTGTAAGAGGCCCTCCAGAATATCCTACAAGTTTTCCTTCAAGATCTCTAGCTCTTGTAATATTATTTTCTTTAAGAGAGATAATAACATTCAAAGGTTTTTGGGTAATTGCTCCAATTGATTTAATTGGAATATTTTCATTTGCTCTTGCCATAACAAGATGGTGAAGATAATAAATTCCTATATCTGCTTTTTTGGCAGCAGGAAGAGCCATAGGGTCAGAAGCATTTGAAGGGAAATGAATATTTACTTTTATTCCCTCTTCTTCAAAATATCCTTTTTCAATGGCATTGTATAGGAAACAGTGAATAGCATTTGGATACCAGTCAAGTACAACATCAACAGTATCAAGTTTTTTTTCAGTTTGAGCAGGTTGTTTTTCCCCTCCACATCCAAGTATAAATAGAGTAAGAATTGCTAAAAATATATATTTTATTTTTTTAAAATTCATTTAAAATCCTCCAAGATTAATTTAGATTAATAAGTTAATTTTTTCTCCATACTAAAATTTTCTTTTCAAGAATAGAGATAAGTTGTACAAAAGCAATAGCTATAACTGAGATAAGTACAATGGGAGCAAATACCCCTGCTCCGTCAAGCTGTGTCATCATTCTTTTACTGAAATATCCAAGCCCAGCATTTGCACCAAGCCATTCCCCTATGGCAGCACCAATAAGTACAAGAGGGATAGATATTTTCAGAGAAGAAAAAAAGTAAGGCAGAGCTGTAGGTACTTTAAGTTTCATAAAGATATCCCAGTCAGAAGCATTCATACTTTTAAAAAGCTCAATATATTCGTTTTTTGTAGATTTCAGTCCATCGTGAAGAGTTATTGTAATTGGAAAAAATGCCACGAGAACAGAAACTAAAATTTTACTCCATATTGTATAGCCAAACCACAAAATAAATATAGGGGCAAGTGCAGTTATAGGTATTGTTTGTGTTGTAACAATAATAGGATAAATACACTCTTCAATATATTCATTTTTATCCATAATAATGGCTAAAACTCCTCCCAACACCAATGAAAATAGAATTGATATTACAGCTACTTCAAGCGTTGCAGGAAGATGATATTTAAAAAGAGGGATTTTTAAATCCCATATTTTTTTTATTATTGCCGTAGGCCATGGCAGAATAAACAGAAGCCCTAAATATCTTGCAAAAATTTCCCATACAAGAAAAAACAGAGCAGTTGATATTAGAGCCGGTGAAGGTTTTTTCATTAGTTTTCACCTCTTATAATATGAAGAATATCTTTTTTCATCTCTGCAAGTTCTTCAATATTATTTTTATCTTTTGGAACGATAAATTCTTTGAAAGATTTTAATGGTTTGTTTTCACAAACTAAAATCCTGTCAGAAAGATATAGAGCTTCATTGATATCATGTGTGATAAAAACAATACTTTTATTAAATTCTTTTAAAGTATCAAGAAGCCATTTTTGAAGATACTCTTTTGTAATTGCATCAAGAGCAGAAAAAGGCTCATCAAGAAGCAGAATATCTGCTTCTGTAAGAAGAGTTCTCAAAAAAGAAACTCTCTGCCTCATTCCTCCTGAAAGCTCATGAGGAAGCTTATCTTTATATTCATAGAGATTAAGTTTTTTAAGATATTCTTCAGCTTTTTCTTTTCCCTCAGCAAGAGATTTTTTATCAAGTTCTACAGGGAGAAGAATATTTTCAAGAACAGTTCTCCAAGGAAGAAGCAAATCTTTTTGAGGCATATATCCTGTTGAAAGTCCGCTTATATTTCCTGTACCAGCTTTTTCTATTCCTGCAATAAGTTTTATAATTGTAGATTTTCCACATCCACTGCTTCCTACAATAGAAAGAAACTCGTTTTTTTCCAGTGAAAAAGATATATTGTCTATAAGGATACCCTCTCCTTTATAAGTGAAAGATATATTTTTCACCTCTAAAACTTTCATCTACATTTCTCCTTTATAGGACATATCCCAAAAAAGTCCTTCATATCTGCTTGTGTTTACAAAAATATCTATAAGTTTTTCTTTTCTCTCTTCAGAGATTCCTTCAGCATATTTGTTTACAAGAGCAAGAAGCCATTCATTTAATTGGTGGTAATCATCAGAGATATACCCTTTTATCCAATCAGCATAGAAATTATCTTGGATACCATATTTATTATAAAGATGTTTTCCGATAAGTTCATAGCTCCATAAACATGAAAGAAGAGATACTGCCACTTCTGCCACTCCTCCTGCATAAGAAACGGCAAGCATATAATGAGTATAAGAAATATTAGCTAATGACATTTTTGTATTAACAATCTCTTCATTTGTAATTCCAAGTTTTTTCATATAGTTTCTGTGTATTGACATCTCTGTATTTAAGATTCCATCAGCAAGACTTGAAAATTTTGCCATTGTTTCCTCATCTGTGCTTTTTATTGCTCCAAGAGAATAAACTTTAGCATAGTCAAGCAGATATAGATAATCTTGAATCATATAGAATTTAAATTTTTCCTTATCAAGTTTTCCGCTTCCTATTCCATCAACAAATGGATGAGAATAAAAACTTGTCCAAAGCTCCTTTACATTTTCGTAAAGTACATCAGTAAATAACATAAATCCTCCTTAAAATAAAAAAAGTCATTTTCTTTTAACAGAAAATGACAAACAAATTTAAACTTTTTGCCACTTCCCTTCGCCGGTATTATCCGGAAGCAGGTTCTAAGGGTAAAATCTCAGCAAAAAGCACCCCTAGCAGCTACTATCAATATATATTGTAATATTAATATAGCATAAATCAAAATTATAAGCAATAAATAAATAAAAAATGTTATAATAAAATTAATAAAAATAAAAATAGGAGTGAAATTATGAAAATACTTCATACATCAGATTGGCATTTAGGGAAAAAACTTGATGGCTATGACAGGACAGAAGAGCAGAAGAAATTTCTTTCTGACCTTTTAAATATTATAGAGAATAGTGAAATAGATATTTTAATAGTTGCTGGAGATATTTATGACAGTCCAAATCCTCCTATAGAAGCAGAAAAAATTTATTATGATTTTATAGAAAAAGTGGGAAATTTAAAAAAATGTGCTGTAATAATAGTTGCAGGAAACCATGACAGCGGAAAAAGAATGACTGTTACAAGAAATATTGAGAAAAATTATGGGGTTATTATTTTTGAAAATCCTATGGAGATAATTTCAGAGGGAGAATATGGAACTGCAAAGGTTACAGATTCCCATGAAGGATGTTTTAACATAGAGATAAATGGGAAAAAAGCTTTTATATCTGTTATTCCTTACATAAGTGATGTGGAAGCAGAAAGTATTATAAAAAACATAGAAGAAGATTCTGAAAATATTTCACAGATGAGTTACAGTGAAAAAATAGGAAAAATATATAAGGTGAAGGAAAAATATTGGGATAATAAAATTCCATATATTGCTGTGGGGCATATTTTTGTTTCAAATATTGAGGGAGATGAAAGTGAAGGAAGTTTGGATTTTGGAGGAGCATATACAGTAAAACTTTCGGATCTGCCCAATTCAGATTATACAGCTCTTGGGCATATTCATAAACCTATGAAATTTATGAAATATAAAGCTTTTTATAGTGGCTCTCCAATAGAATATCGTGTATCTGAAAACAGATATAGCAAAAAAATATTTACAGCAGATGTAGAAAGAGAAAAACTGAAAATAGATGAGATTGATATTGCAAATTATAAACCAATAAAAAAATATATTTGTGAAAATATTGAAGAAGCTCTTGTTTTATGTGAAAATAAAAAAGAGAGCGGAGAATGGATATATCTTGAGATAAATTCTGACAGAACTCTTGTAGCACAAGAGGTGAAAAAAATAAAAGAAAACAAAAATGTTGTAGATATATATCTGAAACTTACAGGAAACAGCTATGAAACAGCTGAAGTTTTAGATGATGCTATGGAAAAGAATATAAAAGAAGCTTTTGTGAAATATTATAAATTTACAAATAATAATGCTGATATAGAGCCGTCAAGAGAGCTTTTAAATCTTTTTGACAGGTTGGTATTTGAAGATAACAGCAGAAGAGAAGAAGAGGGGATAGAATGAAACCTTTATTTTTAAGTATAGAAGGATTACAGAGTTTTCAGGAAAAGCAGTCAATAGATTTTGAAAAAATAGGAAGAGATGGTCTTTTTGGAATATTTGGCCCAACAGGGAGCGGAAAATCTACAATAATTGACGGAATGACATTGGCTCTTTATGGAAGCATTGTAAGATTTAAAGATAAAGCCAGTGAAACAAAAGACAGCTTTGATATTGAGGCAATAAATAAAAATTCAGACAGTGCCTGTGTAAATTTTAAATTTAAAGTTGGAGAGAATGTATACAGGGCAGAGAGAACTTACAAGATTGGTAAAAAAAGTGGAAAAATAAATAAAACTGCTGTTCTTTTTAAAACAGCAGAAGATGGCAGTGAGATAAAAATTGCTGAAAATTATAAGGATATTTATCACGAGATAAAGGAAAATATTTTGGGGCTGACACTGGAAGATTTTACAAGATCAGTTGTACTTCCCCAAGGAAATTTCAGCCAATTTTTAAAACTTGACGGAAAAGAAAAAAGAGATATGCTTGAGAGAATTTTTAATTTGGAAAAATATGGGGATATTCTTTCTAAAAAAGCAAACAGCTGCAAGTATGCTCTTGAAAATAAGATGAAGGAGCTTGATATTGAGATATCATCAATAGGTTTTAATGAAGAGGAGCTTGTGTTAAAAGAGGCTGAACTTGAAAAAGCTGAAAAAGAGTTATCAGAGCTTAAAATAAAAGAGAATGAAGTAAAAGAAAAAATTTCAGAAATGGAGGAAATAGAAAAACTTGAAATAAAATTATCAGACTTAAATATAAAAAAATCAGAGCTTGACAGCCAAAAAGAAGAGATAGAAAAATTGGAAGAAAAAACAGCTCTTTCTGAAAAATTTATTCCTGTTATTGAAAAAATTCATAAAAGAACAAACTATGAAGAAAAATTATCAGAGCTTAATAAAGATATCACAGAGATTCAAAAAAACTTTAAAATTGCAGAAGTAATGCTTAAAGCTGAACAGGAAAAGTATAATGAACTTGAAAGTTTAGAGGCTAAAAAAGAGGAAGAGAAAGAGGAAAATTATGTTTCACAGGAAGAGTTTTTAAAGATATCTGATGGATATAAAGATGTTGTGAAAAAAGAGGAGCTTATAAATAAAATTTTTGAAATAAAAACAGAAATAAAAAATCAAAATATTGAAGCTGAAAAGATAATTTTTGAAATAAAAACAGCGGAAAGTGAAAAAAATAATTTTGAAAAAGAACTGTCTGAAATAAAAGATATATCTCAAAATGATATTTTTTCTCTAGAAAAAACTATTTTAGAAAAAAACAGTATTTTAAAATCTCTGAAAGAAAAAGAGCAGGAGATTGTAAATCTTGAAATAAAATTAAAAGAATTTAAAGTGGAGATAGAAGATAAAAATTCAGAACTTTTAAAACTGGAAAATATTGAGAAAGATTTTCTTGAAGAGAGAGAAAAATATTTTATTTATGAACTTAGAAAAAATCTTCATTCTGGGGATATATGTCCTGTGTGCAGTAAAATATATGAAGAGAAAAATATATCAGTAAAAGATAATGAAACAGTTGATTTTAATAAAGAAGAGTTTGAAAAAGTGAGAGCTAATATTAATCTTTTAAAAAGTTCTGTTCTATCAGTGGAAGAAAAAATAAGAGAAATAGAATTAAAATCTGTACAATTAAAAGAGGATATACAAATTATAGGTTCACTTGAAAAGGAAATTTCTGAAATAGTTTCAGAAAAAACTAATTTAGAAAAAAAATATAATGAAACAACAGAAAAAAAATTAAAACTGGAAAAAGATTTAAAAAATATTATTTCAAAAATAAATATTTTACAAATAAATTACAATAGATATGAAAGTAATATTTTACTAAAAAAAGATATTTTATCTGATACACAAAAAGAAGCAGATAATATTCCTGAAACAGAGTTTCCTAAAGATATTTTAGAGAAGAAATTAAAAAATATAAAAGAAAAAAATATTATTTACAAAAATCTTGAAAAAGAGCTTTTGGAAATCAGAAAAACTAAAAAAGATATTTATGACAATAAAATTATAAAATGGAGCGATAAAATAAGAGAAAAAGAAAAAGAGTTGGCTCAAAAAGAGCAAAACTATGAAAATTTAAAGTCAGATTATCTTGTGTTGAATAGTGAAATAGAAAAAGTGCTTCTTGAGAATAAAATTTCAGATCTACAGGAGCTTAGTGTAATTGAAACATACAGCGATAAAATAGATGAAATGAAATCTTTGATTAAAGATTACAAAGATAAAAGTATTTTTGTATTAAATACTATATTAGATGTTCAAAAAGAGTTGAAAAACAGAACTTTTTTGAAAGAAGAGTATGAAAAATTAATAGAATATGATAAAATAATAAAAGTGTCTTTGGAAAAAAATAACCAAATTATTGGAGAAATAAGAAAGAGTATAGAGATATTTAATCAAAATAAAAATAGGGCAGAAACACTTTTTATTAAGAAGAGAGAGCTTGAAAAAGAACTGGATCCAGCGAAAGAACTGGCAAAATTGTTAGAGGGCAGAAAATTTTTAGATTTCCTTTCAGCAGGAAAACTGCAGAGTATAACAAGAGAAGCTTCAAATACTCTTCAGAAAATTACAAATGGACGATATAGAATTAATGTTGATGAAAAATCTGATTTTTCAATTATAGATAATTTTAACAGTTCTGTAAGAAAACCTCAATCTCTTTCAGGAGGAGAAACTTTTATGGTTTCACTTTGTCTTGCTCTTGCTCTTGCTGATCAGATTCAGCTTAGAGGAAAATCAAGACTTGAATTTTTCTTTTTAGATGAAGGATTTGGTACACTTGATTCAGAACTTCTAGAAATAGTTTTTGGAGTTCTTGAAAATCTTAGAGCTGAAGGTATGACAGTGGGAATTATTACCCATGTGGAAGAGATAAAAAATAGAGTAGCCAGAAAACTTTTAGTTACACCAGCAAAAATTGGTGAATCGGGAACAGTTGTAAAAGAAATATAAAATTATAATATAAAAATAAAAAAGGGGATTTTTTAACTTATTGGGGGGAAAAACAAATGGGAAGTAAGATTATGCTCATATGGATTTCCATGCTTTCGTTTATAGGAGGGTATGTGGATGTATATGGGCTTATTACAGTTACATTTCCTTTAACTCATTTTACAGGAAGTGTGGCAAAATTAGCAATGGAAGGACCATATATATCTTTTGATAAAGAGGTGTTCCAACTGGCTGCTGCTCTGTTCTTTTTTATTCTTGGGAATATTTTGGCAGGACTTTTTATAGGAGAGAGAAATTTCAGTTTCAGAAAGAGATATGGAATGATATTTATTTCGCTGGGAGCTTTGATTGCAATACTTTTCCATGTATCAAAAGGAGATAAATCATTTGCTTACCTTCTTTCTATTGGAATAGGAATGCAGAACGGGCTTTTTATCACTTATAAAGGGATTCTTGTAAGAACATCCCACTTAACAGGTGCTGTAAGTGATTTGGGAGTTTATATAGGATATCTTTTGAGAGGAAAAAAAGTTGATGTGTGGAAAATATTTTATTATTCACTAAGTTTGGCATCTTTCTTTTCAGGAGGAGTTGTGAGTAAGATAATGTATGATACTTTTGGAAGAGAATCTGTATATGCAGTTTCTCTGGGATATTGGATGATAGGATTTTCTTATCTTGCTCTTAGAAGAAAATTGGAAAACAATTTATTACAAGAAACATTAAATAAAAAATAGAAAGACTTTATAATAGTAAAATTGTAAAAATAAAATTCTCAATATTAAAAATTGTTTCGTAATTTATACAGCGAACTGAACGCTAAAAAATGATATGTTTGAACAAGGTGAGTTTATCATTTTTAGTGAAGAGAGCAATATAAATAGAAACGATTTTTTCTTAGAGAATTTTATTTTTTACAGAATTATAATATTTTTTACTTTAAGTGATTTGTTTTAGAAAATTCTAAAATTTCCCATTTTCCATTTTTATATTCAGTTATTGTAAAACTTGTATTTTCAGGAACATTTCTCTCTGCAAAAGTGTCTGTAGTTTCTCCTTTAATATTTGCAAATATTGCTTCAAGTGCAACACCATGTGAAACTATAAGAATTACATCTTCATCTTTATGATTTTCAGCTAGTTTTCTTAATCCTTTTCCAGCTCTTTCATATACACTTTCAAGTGTTTCTCCCTCAAAAGCAGAAGGGTCATATTCTTTTCCGTTGTTCCAAAGATTATAAAATTCTGTAGGATAAGCTGCTTCAAAATCATCTCTTGGAATACCTTCCATATTTCCCATATTTATTTCTCTGAAATCAGAAATAATTTCAATTTTTGCATTCTCTCTGTCCTCTGTAAGAATATTAATTGTTTCTAAAGCTCTTCCCAAAGGAGAAGAATAAAAATGAGTAAATTCTATATCTTTTAGATAATTTTTAAGTTTCTTTGTCTGCTCTTTTCCAAATTCAGTAAGAGGAGAATTTTTTATTCCTTGAAATATTTTTAAAGTATTCCATACAGTTTCTCCATGACGAACAAAATATACTTTCATTAATTACATTACCTCCAAATAAAAATATTAAAAAATCTTTAACAAAATTAAGTTTTACTGTATAATCTTTATTAGACAACTATATTTTACACATTAATAAGGAGGATGTAAAATGAAATTTTTAGGAATAATACCTGCTCGTTATGGTTCGAGCAGACTGGAGGGTAAGCCTCTTAAAGATATATGCGGACATACAATGATAGAGTGGGTGTATAAAAGAGCAAAGCTTTCTGACTTAGATGAAGTTATTGTAGCAACAGATGATGAAAGAATTTTTTCAGAGGTGGAAAAATTTGGAGGAAAAGCTATAATGACCAGAGAAGATCATCCTAATGGAACAAGCAGAATAGCAGAGGTTTGTGAAAAGGTAACAGACTATGATGTAGTTATAAACATTCAAGGAGATGAACCTCTTATAAAAAAAGAGATGATAAATTCTCTGATAGATGCTTTTAAGAAAGAGCCTGAGCTTAAAATGGGAACATTAAAACACAAACTAGATACAATGGAAGAGGTACAAAATCCTAATAGTGTAAAAGTTATTACTGATAAAAATGATTATGCAATATATTTTTCAAGATCAGTAATTCCTTATCCAAGAAAAGAGGATATGAAAAATTACTATAAACATATAGGTATTTATGGATATAAGAGAGATTTCGTACTTGAGTATTCAAAATGGGAGCAAACTCCTCTTGAAATATCAGAATCTCTTGAACAGTTAAGAGTTTTGGAAAATGGATACAGAATAAAAGTTCTTCCTACACCATATAAAATTATTGGTGTTGATACAGAGGAAGAATTAAAAAAAGTGAGAGAGTATATTAAAGAAAATAAAATAGAGATTTAAGGAGAACAAAACTGATGAAAAAAATATATGTAGCCTTTATTTTGATGCTTGGAATTATAATCAGTGGTTGTTCTTCGACAAGCACAAGAAATTTTGAAGCTTCCAGAGAAAATAGTTCTGGAAAGGACAGAATGTCTTATTTTTCAAAATATGGATACCCTGTTCCTGAAGGAAGAAGGGGAACTGATATCCCTTATCTTCAGGCAACAAGCCATATAAAAGGTAAGAAAACATTTTTAAACAGATATAGTGAAAGTAAAATTTTAGATTTTTATAAAGATTTAAGTGTGGAAGGTTTTGGAGATAACACTTATCATTGGAGATGGCACTTTGTAATAAATGAAAAAAATCTTTCAAGAAGTGTTAACAAAACAATATATTCTGCTTATAATTTAAGACCAAGCTCTATCCTTACTCTTTCAGGAAATAGGTGGGTAAGAAAAAAGGTTTCTCAAAATCCAGTAGGAGATCTTAAAAAAGTAGCTGTTTTAGAAAGAGGAAAATCAGGAGTAATTACCTATCTTCTTGTAAGTGGAACAAATGGGGAATATCTGGTAAAAGGAGAGTATGCTGTAAGAAAAGTTCTGGGACTTAATAAGAATAACACAGGAGCAACAGTGAAAGTGTTAAGGGCAAAATCAGGAGATAAAGAATATTCTTACAGAAATGCTTTAACAAATCCCACACTTCTTCCTTCAGGATTTCTTGCTATTGAAAAAAGAGGCGGAAGATATTATATTTATGGAGGAGGATATGGTCATGGTGTAGGAATGTCCCAGTATGGAGCCTATGATTTAGCTCAAAATTACGGATATAGCCATAAAAGAATTTTAAAATGTTATTATACAGATATAGATATAAAAAATATGTATAGGCTTGATGGTGTCGGAAAAACTATAAGAGTTGGGATAACTACAACAGGACATAAAAGCCTTGACCACAGTGTTATATCTTTCACATCTCACAGCAAAGCTGTGCTTACAAACAGTTGGATGAATATGAAGCTTGATGCAAGAGATAAGGTAAAAATAGAGTCGAATGGAAAAAGAATGATAATCTATGTAAATGGAAAAAAGAGAGCTGAAACAGTTCAAGGGGTAAAATATGACAGCAAAGATGACAAGGTAATTGTTACAAGTCTGAGAAGAGGTCATAGAAAAACAATGTATCCTGTATACAGAGGAACTCTTGAGGTAAAACTTTCTCGTACAAATTCAAGAGCTGTAAGAGTTATAAACGAGGTAAAAATGGAAGATTATCTTCTTCAAGTTCTTCCAAGTGAAATGCCTGAAAGTTTTGGATTGGAAGCTTTAAAAGCTCAAGCTGTAGCAGCAAGAACTTATGCTCTTAATGATTATTTCAACAGCAGATTTAAAAAAGAGGGATTCCATGTAATTGATGATACAAGAAGTCAAATGTATAACAATGTTGATGAAAATCCTACTTCTACCAAAGCTATAAAAGAAACTTATGGAGAAGTAATGTTGTATGAAGGCAAACCTATAGATGCAAAATATTATTCAACAAGTTCAGGATATGGTGCATCAGCACATAATATTTGGTAAAAAATAAAAAATTTTTTAAATATCAGAATGCAATAAAAAGGTGTTCTGATATTTTTTTATACAGAAATTTAAATATTTTAAAAATAAATAAAAAAATCATTGACTACTCAGTCAATATATAGTAGAATATTTCGGTAAAATAATGACCGTGTAGTCAAAAAACGGGGAGGCACAGTGAAAAAGCAGGTTAAAAGGGAGGAAATTATAAGTGCAGCAAAGAAACTTATAATAGAAAAAGGATATAGAAAAACGAGTGTTGAAGATATTACAAATGAAGTAGGAATTGCTAAAGGAAGCTTTTATACTTATTTTAAATCTAAAGATTTTTTGATGGAAACTCTGCTTACAGAAAAAGCTGAAATACATAGAGAGTTTATGGACAAATTGATTGATAATTCAAAAACTTTGTGTGAAGCTTTGGAACAATATTTTAAATATTATTTAATTATGCCGACACTGGATATAGAGTTTGTTCTTGTTATGGTAAAAATGATGAGAAGTATCGATAGCGTAGGAAAAGGAATTATTGAAAAACTGGAAACAGATAAAAGAAACAGAAAAAATGAGTTTATCTCAATAATGAAAAAGTATATTGATGAGATTGATATACAAGATGAAAAAGATTTTGACAGATATGGACTTTTAGTTTTTGGTATGATAAATACTTTTTATCTGAACAATTTTATGCCGTCTGAAAATAGATTCACTGAATTTGAATATGAAGAGATGAAAGAAAAAATTTCTAGAGTAGACTTTAATTATGAAATAGAATTTATGACAAGGGCAATTTTAAAGTTAATAAAAAAATAAAAATTTTAAATTATAAATATTTTTAAAGGAGGCAGTATGAAAAAGGTTTTAGGTATACTATTTTTAATGAGTACAGCTGCTTTTGCAAGAAACTTAACCTTAGATGAAGCAATAGAGCTTTCTCTTAATAATAGTAAAAAAATTGAAATATCTTCCAGAAATAAAAAAATTGGAGATATTAATTTAGGTATAGCCTTCAAAGCGGCACTTCCAAGTGTAACTTATGAAGGAAGTTATTCTCGTATGGAACATAGTACAAGAGATGTATATGGTAGAGAAACTGGAGTAAAGCAGGGATATAACGAAAACCAAACAAAGGAAATGATGCTTGAAGAGAAAAGTGGTTATACAAGCCAAGTGGTAATATCTCAGCCAATTTTCCAAGGGGGAGCAATTTTAGGCGGAATTAAAGGTGCCAAAGCAATGGCAGATATTGCAGAGCTTTCATATATAGCTGATAAAAGAGATGTAAGATTAAATACAATTCAGTTATATTCAAATATTATAAAATATCAAAAAGATCTTGAAGCACTTGAAACTTCTAAAAAAGAACTTGAAATCAGACATAAAGAGCAACAAAATAAACTTGATTTAAGACTTATTATAAAAGCAGATCTTCTTAAAACAGAAGTTGCTATGCTTGAAGTTGATTCAAATATAGTTCAAGTTAAAAATCTTATCTATACAGAGATGAAAAAATTAAAAATAGATACAGGGCTTACAAATGAAGAAGAGCTTATTCTTGCAGATCTAAATGTACCTGAAGGACTAAGCAGTGAAATTAATTTTGATAATGATATGATTACAGCAAAAACACAAAGTTTGACAGCTCTTATTTCTAAAAATAATGTAGAATATGCTAAGGCAGAAAAAATGGTTGCCTTCAGTGATAATCTTCCAAAGGTAAATGCTTTTGTACAATATGGAGGATATGAAAGAGAAAGTATGGACGATTCTTTCCACAATGAAGAATGGAGAGGCGGAGTAAAAGTTACTTGGGAATTATTTAATTTTGGAAGCGGAATTGACAGTTACAGAGCTGCTAACCAAAGCTATAAAATAGAGCAGTTAAATGATAGCATTGCTCAAGATAATATTGAAATAGATCTTACTACAGCTTATAGTGAAGTAATAAGACTTGAAAAATTGAGAATAGCTATGAGAAGTTCTCTTGAAGCATCTCAAGAAAGCTATGATATTGATACAGAGAGATATAAAGCCGGACTTTTATCAACTCAAGATTATTTAAATTCAGAAGCACAATTAAGACAAAGCAAGGTTGATTACAATAAAGCTGAATCAGATTATCTTGTAGCTTTTGAAAAATACAGATCATTATTAATATAGGTATAAATTTTAGGAGGGATATTTAAATGAGAAAAATATTTTTAACAGCTCTTGCAGCTGCGGTTATGTTCGCCGGGTGCGGAAAGCAGAAAGAAGAAGCTAAACCTGTTGAAAAAATAAAATATGTAATAACAGAACCTGCACAGATGAGAAAAATGAGCCAAATTTTCAAAACTGATGCTGTTTTAACACCAGAAGGAAAAATTGACCACAAAACAGAAAAAGGTGGAACAATTGAAAAAATATTAAAAAGAAATGGAGATACAGTTAAAAAAGGAGAACTTGTAATGCAGCTTACAGATTCTGCAACTGAATCAGCATATTTCTCAGCAAAAGCAAATTTTGCTTCATCAGAAGCTTCTTATAAAATTGCAAGAAACAATTTTAATAAATTTAAAAGATTATATGACAAGCAACTGATTTCTCACTTAGAATATGTAGAGTATGAAAATGCTTATGTAAACGCAAGAGGAGCTTATGAATCATCAAAAGCAACTTATGAAAATGCTAAAAATGATTACAATAAACTTTTCAGAAAAGCTGATATTGATGGAGTTGTTGGAAACCTATTTGGTAAGGAAGGAAACGAAGTTGCACCAGATGAGATAGTATTTACTGTAGTTGATGATGACAATATGGAAAGTTATGTAGGATTCCCTGCAGAATGGCTTTCTCAAATTAAAGTTGGAGGAGCTGTAACAGTAGAAGTTCCTGCAGCAGGAAAAACTATTGAAGGAAAAATTCTTGAAATTAACCCAATTGCAGATTCTGACACTAAAAAGTTTAAAATTAAATTTGGAATAGAAAATAAAGAAAGAGCAGTAAAAGATGGAATGTATGCTTATGCAACTATCCCAGTTGGAGAAGTAAATGTTCTTTCTACAAAAGATTCAGCAATATTTATAAGAGAACTTCTAAGTTATGTATATAAAGTAGAAGATGGAAGAGCAAGAAGAATTGAAGTTACAACAGGGGCTACAAATCAGCCTTATACAGCAATTACTTCTGATACAATAAAAGAGGGAGATATGCTTGTTGTAGATGGAATATTCGGACTTGAAGAGGGAGATAAAGTAGAGGAAGCTGGAACTGAGAAAGCTGCAGAAGCTCAGGCAAAATAATTTTAATTGGTATTAATGAGGTGAAAAACAGATGACATTAGCAGGATTATCAATACGTAGACCCGTTGCTACAACAATGCTTATGATCTCTATGATGTTTATAGGGCTTATAGCAATGTTTTCAATGAAGTCAGAAATGCTTCCAAACATGAACATTCCCGTTGTTACAATAAGAACATCGTGGAACGGAGCTGTTCCGGAAGATGTGGAAACACAGATTACTAAAAAAATAGAAGAAGTTCTTCCAAATGTAGAAGGAATTAATAAAATAGAATCTACTTCTCAATATGGAATGTCAACAATAGTTGTAAAATTTGACTTTGGTATAGATGCAGACAGTAAAGTTACAGATATTCAAAGAGAGGTATCAAGACTTGTAAATGATCTGCCAGATGATGCAGACACTCCTGTTGTTAAAAAAGTTGAGGATGGAGTAGGAAACTTAACAATGGTTGTTTCAGTTTCAGGAGCTTCAAGAATGGAACTTAATACAGCTCTTGAAAACTATTTGAAACCAAGACTTGAAAGTTTAACAGGAATAGGGGAAGTTAATATCTTCGGTACTCCTGATAAACAAGTACAAATTCAAGTAAATGGAGATAAACTGGCAGCATTTGGAATGTCCCCTATGGAACTTTACCAAATGATAGGAACATCAAGTAAAAGTATCCCTCTTGGAACTATTGAAACAGGTAAAAAACAAATAGTTGCAAGATTTATGGGAGAAACAAACTATATAGATCAAATAGAAAACATCATTTTAAAAAGTAATGGTAATATTTTAAGAGTAAAAGATATAGCAGATGTAGTTCTTACAACAGAAGATCCGACAGATGTTGGATACTTTAACGGAAAAGAAAATATTGTGCTTGTAATAGAAAAATCTTCTGACGGAAGTACAATAGATCTTAATAAAGCAGCAAGAAAAGTTCTTGAAGATGTAAAATCAGTTATGCCTCCAGGAACAGAGTTTAATATAATGCTTGATACATCAGAAGATATTGTAAAATCAATTTCAAGTATCGGATCAAGTGCTTTCCAAGCTCTTATCCTTGCAACAATAGTTCTGTTACTATTCCTTAAAAATATAAGAGCAACAGTTTTGATTTCAATAGCACTTCCAGTATCAGTAATATTTACATTTGCATTCCTTGCAATGAACGGAACAAGTTTAAACCTTATTTCACTTATGGGACTTTCACTTGGAGTCGGAATGCTTACAGACAACTCGGTTGTTGTTATAGATAATATTTATAGACATATGACAGAGCTTAAATCTCCGGTTATGGCTGCAGCAGATGATGGTACGACAGAGGTTACAATGTCAGTTATAGCTTCATCACTTACAACAATGGTTGTATTTATTCCTGTACTTTTCATTCCTGGAATAGCGAGAGAGATATTCAGAGATCTTTCATTCTCAATTATCTTCTCAAACCTTGCAGCACTTATAGTATCACTTACACTAATGCCGATGGTTGCTAGTAGGTTCCTTTCTAATAAACAAAATATTACAAAAGAAGGAAAAATATTTACTACTGTAAAAGAAAAATATCTTGTTGTAATTACATGGGCAGTTAAAAACAGATTAAAAACAATAGTTATCCCTATAGTTTTATTCGTAGTTGTTATGTTTGGTTTAGGAAGATTCTTAAAAGTTCAATTCATGCCTAAGCAAGACCAAGGAAGATATTCTGTTGTTGCAGAACTTGGAAAAGGTGTGGATATAGAAAGAGCTGAAGAGATAGGAAGAAAAATAGAAGATATCGTAAAAGCAAATAAAAACACTAAAACATATTTCTCTCTTATTCAAAACGATACTGTTGCAGTAAACGTTGAGATTGGTAAAAAAGATACTAGAGATGAATCAGTGTTTGAAATAATAGATGAAATAAGACCTAGTATAGAAAAAATACCTGGAATCAGACCAAACCTTTCTGAAGATTTCCAAATGAGATCTCCTCAAAGAGACGTTGAGTTTGATATAGTGGGACCAAACCTTGATGAACTTAAAGTAATAGGTAAACAAGTAATGGCTCATATGGTTAAATATCCAGGAGCAGTTGACGTTACATCTACTGTTGATGCAGGAAACGAAGAAGCTAGAGTTGTTCTTAACAGAGAAAAGATAAGAAGCTATGGAATAAATCCAGTTGAAGTAGGACAAACAGTAAGTTATTTTGTTCTTGGAGGAGATAGAGGAGATACTCTTACAGTTAAAACAGGAACAGAAGAGATAGATGTTTTAATAAGACTTCCAAAAGATAAGAGAAAAGATGTAAGTGATCTTTCTAATATAAATATAAAAATTGGAGAAGGACAGTTTGTAAAATTATCTGATCTTGCTACAATAGAAATGGCAGAAGGATCTCCTGAGATTAATAAAACAGATAGAATTTATAGTGTTACAGTATCGGCAAACGATGGAGGAGTTGGACTTGCAAATATTCAAGCTGAAATGTTGAAAGCCTTCAATGAACAAAATCCACCTAGCTCAATTTCATATAAATGGGGAGGAGATTCTGAAAACCTTGCAGATGCATCAACTCAACTTGGAGCAGCACTTGCAATATCTATATTCCTTATATATGCATTACTTGCATCTCAGTTTGAAAACTTTGTTTTCCCAATAATCATTATAGGTTCAATCCCTCTTGCACTGATTGGGGTTGTAATAGGACTTCTTGTAACAAACCAACCTATAGATGTAATGGTTATGATTGGTATCATAATGCTTGCTGGGGTGGTTGTAAACAATGCCATCGTTCTTATTGACTTCATTAAGATGACAAGAGAAAGAGGAAGCGATAGAGAAACAGCGGTTATTGAATCATGTAGAACAAGACTTAGACCAATTCTTATGACTACAATGACAACAGTATTTGGTATGCTGCCACTTGCTATGGGAATGGGAGAAGGTTCTGAGATATATAGAGGAATGGCAATCACAACAATGTTTGGACTTTCATTCTCAACACTTCTGACATTAGTTGTAATTCCTATTTTCTATACATTAGTAGAAGATATGAACAATGCTGTTTTAAGATTTATCAAAAAGATTTTTGGAAAACTTATAGCAAAATTGCCTAAAAAGATGAAAAAAGAAGATTAATGTAGTATAATATAATTACATCAAAGTGTGTTTGAGAAAAAGGGGGAAGCTGCTATGAAAAAAGAGTTTTCAAATTTTAAATTAATGCTGGTTTATATCAATGAAGCTCAGAAGTCAAGACTGGAAGATTTTTTTGAAGAGATAAGATTTTATTACTATGCTGTTCAGAAAAAAGTTGAAACAGTGTGGAGTGATAAGATAAAACATAAAAACTCAACTGTATGGCCTGGAACAGACTGCATATTTATTCTAAGTCTGCCAGAAGACGATGTTGACAGAATGCTTAAATATCTGAAAACTTTCAGAATGTCCCTTCCTGAAGGAATAGCAATGTCAATAGGTATTGTTCCTATGGAGAGAATTATTCCAAGACTGTATCATGATGACAGTATAGAAGTGGATGAAGAACTTCTTGAGAAATTAAAAAATAGATATACAAAATAAAAAAATGGGAGCTGAAATTTCAGCTCCCTATTTATATATTAAGATTAAATTATTTTGCAAGGACTTTACTTATTTTTTCAGCAAATTCCACAGGATTTTCAATAGTAAATCCCTCTATAAGAAGAGATTGATTATATAAAATATACATTAAATCTTTAAGAGTTTCTTCATCTTCTGCATTTTTAATTTTTTCAAATACAGGGTGATTAGGATTAAGCTCAAGAATTTTTTCAGCTTTTATATTTTCATTTCCTGGAATTTGAGAAAGAGTTTTTTCCATTTCAAGAGAAACTTCACCTTTAGAAGCAAGTCCAGCAGCTCCGTTTCCAAGATTGTTATTAAGTTTTACTTCAACAACTTTATCTCCAAGAAGATTTTTTATTCTTTCAAGAAGAGGTTTGTTTTCTTTAGCTAAATTTTCTTTTTCTTTTTTAGTTTCTGCATCATCAATATCAAAATCAGAATCGTTTATTGATTTAAATTGTTTTCCTTCATATTCAGCAAGAGCTTTAATAGTGAATTCATCAATTCTGTCTGTAAGGAATAATACTTCTAATCCTTTATCTTTTAATACTTTCATTTTTGGAAGAAATTTCAATACATCAATATTTTCTCCAGAAACATAAAGAATTTCTTTTTGATCCTCTTTCATTCTTTCGATATATTCTTTAAGAGTAACATATTTATCTTCAAGTGAAGATTTGAATATCAGAAGATCTTTTAATTTATCTTTGTATATTCCATACAAGTCTTGAACTCCAAATTTTATACTTCTTCCAAAAGCTTCCCAAAGAGTGATATATTTTTCTCTGTCGTTTTTCAAAAGATTTTGAAGTTCTGCAGATATTTTCTTTTCTATATTTTTGGCTATTTTATCAAGTTCTGTATTTTGTTGTAAAATTTCTCTTGAAATATTAAGAGAAAGCTCGTCAGTATCAACTATTCCTTTTATAAAACTAAAGTATTCAGGAATAAGATTTTCAGCTTTATCCATTATAAATACGTTTTTGCAGTATAACTGCAGTCCTCTTTTGTAATCTCTTGTGTAGAAATCCATAGGAGTTCTTTTTGGAACATAGATAAGAGCTGTGTACTCAAGAGATCCTTGTACTTTAAAATGGAAATGAAGCAGAGGATCTTCAAAATCATAGAAAGTATGTTTATAAAATTCATTGTATTGCTCATCAGTTATATCTTTTTTATCCATTTTCCAAATAGGTTTTTCATCATTAAGTCTTTCATCTTTTAGGAAAATAGGATATTTGATTGAATTTGAATGTTTTTTTACAAGTGATGAGATTTTATAATCTTCTAAAAACTCTGTTTCATCATCTTTTAAATGAAGAATAATTTTTGTTCCTCTTTTTAGATTATCACTGTTTTCAATCTCTTCAATATTATATGAACCATCTCCGTTTGATGACCATTTAACAGTTAAATCACTTGCAGGGGATTTTGTAAGAATTGTAATATTATCAGCAACCATAAAAGCTGAATAAAATCCGACACCAAATTGTCCGATTATGTCAATATCAGAATTTTCTTTTGCTTCTTTGAATTTCTCAATGAAAGCTTTTGAACCTGATTTTGCAATAGTACCTATATTTTCATTTACTTCATCAAAAGTCATTCCGATACCATTGTCGCAGATAATTAAAGTTTTGTTGTCTTTATCAGCAGATATAGTAATTTTAAAATCATTTCCATCTTTTAAAAGTTCTGTGTCAGTAAGAGCTTTAAATCTTAATTTGTCTACAGCATCACTGGCATTTGATATAAGTTCTCTTAAAAATATCTCTTTATTTGTATAAATTGAGTGAACCATTAAATTTAAAAGTTCTTTAGTTTCAGCTTGAAAGTTTTCAGTTTGTCTTCTCATTTTAAAAGTTTCCTCCTTTAATTTTAGCACTCACAATCTTTGATTGCTAATATAAAAATATCACAAATTTATGAAACTGTCAATAAAAATTATAACTTTAAATTAACAGGAATATATTGTATAATGATAATCAGAAAATAAAATTAAATAGAGAGTAAAGGAGAAAATTTTGAATATAAAACAGAGAGTGATTTCACTTATAACAGAAGTTGATAATGGAAAATATTCCAATATAGCTCTTAACGATTATTTTAGAGAAAACAGACTGGATAAAAAAGAGAAAGGATTTATTACAGAAGTTTTTTATGGGGTTATAAGAAATAAAATATTTATAGATGAGATGATTAATAAAAGAACTAAGGAGATAAAAAAAGATTGGATAAGAAATCTTCTTAGAATTTCAATCTATCAGATAACTTTTATGAAAAGTGATGCAAGAGGAGTAGTTTGGGAAGCTACAGAGCTGACAAAGAAAAAGTTCAGTGTTCCAGTGGGGAAATTTGTAAACGGAGTTCTTAGAAGTTATGATAGAGAAAAAGATGAAGAGATTGCAGAGCTTAGAAAGAATGAAAAATTTGATATACTTTATTCATATCCAAAATGGTTTTATGAAAAAGTAAAAAAAGATTATGGAAGTGCAGCAGAAGAGATATTAAAATCTCTTAAGAAAATACCTTATATGGCTGTAAGAATAAATAAACTTAATTACAGTGAAATAAAATTTGAGAATCTTTTGAAAAAAATGGAGATAAAGATTATCAAAAAAATAGATTCTGTATATTATCTTGATTCAGGAATAATTTTATACACTGATGAATTTAGACAAGGAAAAATAATTGCTCAGGATGGAGCTTCATATCTTGCTGTAAAAGTATTAAATCCAAAAGCAGGAGAAACAGCTCTTGATACTTGTGCTGCTCCCGGAAGCAAGACAGTTCTTATGGCAGAATTTATGGAGAATCAAGGGGAGATAATGGCTCTTGATGTGTACCCTCATAAAATAAAACTTATTGAAGAAAATTGTGAAAAAATGGGAATAGATATAATAAAAGCTGTGAAAATGGATGCGAGAAAATTAAAAGAGCAAGGGAAAAAGTTTGATAAGATTTTAGTTGATGCTCCTTGCAGCGGGTATGGAGTAATCAGAAAAAAACCTGAGATATTATATTCTAAAGGTGCAGAAAATATAGATGAACTTTCAAAACTTCAATATGAGATTTTAGAATCTGCTTCTCAAGTTTTAAAAGATGGAGGAGAACTGGTATACAGCACTTGTACAATAACATTAGAAGAAAATACAGAAAATGTAAGAAAGTTTTTAGAAAAAAATCCTCAATTTGAGCCTGTAAAATTTGAAGTTCCTGAAAATGTAAATGGGGATTTTGATGAATTTGGAGGATTTTGTATAAATTATAAAGAAGAGATATTGGATAATTTTTACATAATGAAATTCAGAAAAAAAGGGGAATAAAGACAATGCTTGAAGAGTTAAAAGAAGCTAACGGATATGTTGTGGGAAAAATAAAAGAAAAAGATGAGCTTATTCTTGAGCTTGAAAAATATGCAGCGGAAAATAATGTGCCTATTGTAACAAAAGAGGTAGCAGAGTATCTTAAATTTATGGTTGATATGAATAAAAGCCAAAATATTTTAGAGGTAGGAACAGCTATAGGTTACTCTGGGATCATTATGGCAAGAGCAGCTCAAAAATATGGTGGAAAGCTTACAACAATTGAAATTGATGAAGAGAGATACAAAGAAGCAAATATAAATTTTGAAAAAGCAGGACTTAAAAATGTAAAAACTATTTTGGGAGATGCAGGAGAAGAGATAAAAAAATTAGATGAAGAATTTGATTTTGTATTTATTGATGCTTCAAAAGGACATTACAGAGAATTTTTTGATGATTCTTACAAACTGCTGAAAAAAGATGGGATAATTTTTATTGATAATATAATGTTTAGAGGATATCTTTATAAAGAATATCCAAAAAGATTTAAAACTATTGTAAGAAAACTTGATGAGTTTATAACTTGGCTTTATGAAGAATTTGGAGAAAGTTTTGTTCTTCTTCCTTTTGGAGATGGAATTGGGCTTTTAAGAAAGAGATAAAATTAAGATATTTATGAGAATGGGCTGTTACAATTTTATAAATGTAGCAGCCATTTTTTGATAAAGAATGATAAAAAAACAAACAATTTTTTTAAATGTTCAGAAAAAGAATATACTTTTTTCAAAATCTGTGCTATAATTATTAGGTTATAGTAAATAAATGAGAAATAAAAATTAATGATTTATGTAATATAATGAATAATATTGAAATAAGGAAGTGAGTAATGGTTAATAAATTAGAAGGATTTGCCGCACTTGGTTTAAGTGAAAAAACAATAAAAGCTCTTGCAAAAAAAGGGTTTGAAGAACCAAGTCCAATACAGGCATTAACAATACCTGTATTATTAAAGGGAGAAAAAGATGTTGTAGGTCAGGCACAGACAGGAACAGGAAAAACAGCAGCTTTTGGTCTGCCTATACTTGAAATGATAGATAAAAGTAATGGAAATGTGAGAGCAATTGTTCTTGCACCAACAAGAGAACTTGCAATTCAAGTGGCTGAAGAGATAAACTCTTTTGCAAGTGGAAGAAAATTGAAAATAGTTCCTGTTTACGGGGGACAATCAATTGAACAACAAATAAGACAACTTAAAAAAGGTGTTGATATAGTTGTAGGAACACCAGGAAGAGTTCAGGATCTTATAGACAGGAAGATACTAAAATTGGATAAGCTTGAGTATTTCATTTTAGACGAAGCAGATGAAATGCTTAATATGGGATTTGTAGAGGATATTGAAAAAATACTGGAAAGTACAAATAAAGATAAGAGAATGCTTTTCTTCTCTGCAACAATGCCTAAAGAGATTTTAAAAATTGCTGAAAATCACATGAGAAAAGATTACGAGATTTTAAAAGTTGAATCTAAAGAACTGACTACAAATCTGACAGATCAAATTTACTTTGAAGTAAAACAAAAAGATAAATTTGAAGCTCTTTGCAGAATAATAGATCTTGAACCTGACTTTTATGGAATAGTTTTCTGCAGAACTAAAAATGATGTAAATGAACTTGCAGGAAAACTTAACGATAGAGGATATGATGCAGGAGAACTTCATGGAGATATTACACAAAATCACAGAGAGGTTACTCTAAACAGATTTAAGGCAAGAAAACTTAACATTCTTGTGGCAACTGATGTGGCTGCTAGGGGAATAGATGTAAATGATTTGACTCATGTTGTAAACTATGCAATTCCTCAAGAGGCAGAAAGTTATGTTCACAGAATAGGAAGAACAGGAAGAGCAGGAAAAGAAGGAACAGCCATTACATTTATGACACCTTCTGAGTACAAAAAACTTCTTCAAATAAAGAGAATAACAAAAACAGATATCAGAAAGGAAAAACTTCCTGAAATAAAAGATGTTATTCTTTCAAGAAAACATAGAATAATAGAAAATATTAAAAATATTCTTCAAGAGGGAGATTTAAACGGTTTTGCTGATATGGCAAAAGATCTTTTAAAAGAAGGAAATCCTGAAGAAATAGTTGCTTCACTTTTAAAAAGTGCTTATGAAGATGTTCTTGATACATCAAATTATAATGAAATTGAAGAGGCAACAGTTGATCACACAGGAAAAACAAGACTTTTCATAGCTCTTGGAAGAGTTGATAAAATAACTCCTAAAAAACTTGTGGAATTTATAGTTAAAGAATCAAATATTGACAGCTCAAAAATAAAAGGTGTAGAAGTATATGAAAACTTCTCATTTATGAATGTGCCTTTTGCAGAAGCTGAAGTGATTATAGATATCTTTAAAAAAGTGAGAAAAGGAAGAAAACCTTTAGTAGAAAAAGCAAAAGATAAAGGAAGCTCAAAAAGTACAGGAATGCCTGGAGAGGTAAAAGAGAAAGTTTCAAGAAAATCTAAGAGCGAAAAAAATGAAAAATCTGGTAAATCAGAAAAAGCAAAAACAAGAACAAGAAAAAAAGAAAATAAAAAACAGGAAAATTAATTAAAAAATAACTGCCCAGCAATTTAGCAACTTAATAAAAAGCTATTATGCAGGGCAGTTTTTAGCATATACGGAGGAAAAGGACAGATGAAAAAAATTCTGGGAATTCTTGCAGTTATTACTGTGGCATTGTCAGCCTTAGTTATTTTTCAGTTAACTAATAAAACACAGTACAACCAGATTATAGAAATAAAAAAGGGACAGAGCATATCAAAATCTTTAAAGGAGCTTCCTGTATCTGAGGAATTTTTATTTAAGCTTTATTTGAAATTTAAAAATCAAGGAAAAAATATAAAAGCTGGATATTATGAGCTTAAAGGTGAGTATTCTATAATAACTCTTGTGGAACTTTTAGAAAGCGGAAGAGAAAAACTTTATAGATTTACAATTCCCGAGGGATATTCTTTAGAGCAGATTGCAGATAAACTTGCAGCAGAGGGAAAAATTAATAAAGAGAAATTTTATGAAGAACTTAATAATATAAAAGACTTCCCTTATCCTGTACCAAAAGGAAATTTTGAAGGATATTTTTACCCTGAAACATATAATTTTTCTGAATATTTTAAAGAAAAAGAGATAATTAAAACTATTTTAAATGAGTTTTTAAAAAAGTTTCCTCCTGAAAAATATCCAGATAAAGATGAATTTTATAAAAAACTTATAATGGCATCTATAATAGAAAAAGAGGCTGTAAAATCAGATGAAAAACCTGTGATTGCTTCTGCATTCTATAACAGAATGGCAAAGGGAATGACTCTTTCATCAGATGCTACTGTAAATTATGTGTTTGGATATGCTAAAAGAAGAATTTATTACAAAGATTTGGCTGTGGAATCTCCATATAATACATACAAATATAAGGGGCTTCCTCCTGCACCTATTGCAAATCCTGATATAAAATCAGTGGAAGCAGCATATAATCCAGCCGATACAAATTATCTGTTCTTTGTGGCAAAAGGTGATGGATATCACTATTTCAGCAGAACATATGCAGAGCATTTAGAATTTCAAAGAAATAACAGAAAAAAATAAAAGTAAAAAATGAAAAGGGTGAAATTTATGAGCAGGAATATTCTTGTGGCAATAAATAGTAAATATGTTCATACAAATCTTGCAGTGAGATATCTGAAAAGATTTGTAGAAGAAAACAGCTGTGAAAATATAGAGATATATGAAAGCAATATTAATAATAATCTTTTAAAAATAATAAGAGATATTGGAGAGAAAGAGCCGGAAAAACTTTTTTTCTCAACATATATTTGGAATAAAGAGATAATATTTAAAATAACAGAAGAGCTTAGAA
The DNA here is from genome assembly GCA_019416865.1 of Fusobacterium sp. Lineage (GTDB taxonomy): Bacteria > Fusobacteriota > Fusobacteriia > Fusobacteriales > Fusobacteriaceae > Fusobacterium_B. Next base: position 21,944 of record DXWL01000013.1, on the reverse strand, counting down.
AAATTCTTCCTGACACAGAAATAATTTTGGGAGGACCTGAAGTAAGTTATAATCCTCTTGAAATTATGAATCAGAATCCTGAGATTGACGGAATAATAATAGGAGAGGGAGAAAAAATTCTTTTAAATTATCTTACAAAAAATATAGAAGAGGTAAAGGGAGTATATTACAGAAAAAATGGAAAAATTTGTTTCAATGGATTGGAAGAGCTTATTGAAAATTTAGATATCATACCATTTCCTTATACAGATGAAGAACTAAAAGATGTTCATAAAATTGTATATTATGAGTCATCAAGAGGATGTCCTTTCAGTTGTTCTTACTGTATGTCTTCAATAGATAAAACAGTGAGATATTTTTCTCTGGAAAGAACTAAAAAGGATTTGAAAAAGTTTATAGATATAGGGACAAGGCTTGTAAAATTTGTAGACAGAACTTTTAATCTAAAAAAAGAAAGATATCTTGAAATATGGAAGTTTCTCTTAGAAAATTATAGGGAGAATATTACTTTCCATTTTGAGATAAATGCCAATATATTTGATGATGAGGTTTTAGAATTTCTGAAAAAAGTACCGAGAAAATTTTTCCAATTTGAGATAGGGGTTCAGACAATAAATGAAAAAAGTATGGAGAGCATAAAGAGAAATAATATTTTAGATAAACTTTCTCATAATGTGAAATCTATAAATAAAAATATTCACTTACATTTGGATCTTATAGCAGGACTTCCATATGAAAACTATGAGTCTTTTGGAAAATCTTTTGATTATGTATATGATACAGGATGTGAAATGATACAGTTAGGATTTTTGAAAATCTTAAAAGGTACAGATATGGTAAATAATGTGGAGAAATTTAATTATAAATATTTAGATTTTCCTCCATATGAAGTTCTTTCAAATGAATTTATTTCATATAAAGATATATGCAGATTAAAGGATATTGAAGAGGTTGTGGATTTTTATTATAATTCAAATAAGTTTAAATATTCGATAAAATTTGTAATAGACAATTTTTACACAAGTGCTTTTAAGTTTTTTGAAGAGATAGGAGATTATTACAAATCAAAAGGATATTTTGATATAGGTAACAAAGAAACAGCAATTTTCAATTATTTTATGGAATTTTATAAAATGAAAAAATTTGATAAAGAGGAGATGTTTAGAGAACATCTTAAATTTGATTATCTTCTTCTTGGAAAACCAGGATATTATCCTGAATGGATAGATAGTATAAAAGATAAAGAAAAATATAAAAATATTTTAGAAACAATGAATTTCAGAACTTTAAGAGAAGCATATAAGCACACAGAGATTGAAAGATTTTTATATAATTTTGCAGAAGGAAAAGAAGAAACAGTAGATATTCTTTTTGATTATCAAAAAGATGAAACTATATTTTCAGTGGTATAATGTCAGGAGCATAACAATGAATATAATTGAAAAAGCATTAAAAAAAATAAAAGAAAAAAATCTTGTGGAAAAAAATGACAGAATAGTTTTGGGATGTTCTGGAGGTCCTGATTCTATTTTTCTTCTAGAAGTTTTTTTGAAAATAAAGGAAGAATATAATCTGACTCTTGCTCTAGCTCATATAAACCATCTGTATAGAGGGGCAGAAGCTGATAGAGATGAAAATTTTGTAAGAGATTTGGGAGAAAAAAACGGAATACAGGTTTTTGTAAAAAGAAAAAGTATGGAACTTATGGCAAAAGAAGAAAAAATAACTCTTGAAGAAGCAGGAAGAGAGATAAGATATTCTTTTTTTGATGAAGTTTTAGAAAAAATAAATGGGAATAAAGTTGCTCTTGCTCATAATCTTGATGATCAGATAGAAACTTTTCTTTTTAGACTTATAAGAGGTTCATCTCTTGAAGGGCTGGAAGGGATAAATGACAGAAGGGATAAATATATAAGACCAATAAATGAAATCTATAAAAGTGAGATAATAGATTATCTTGATACAAATAATATTCCTTATGTAGTAGATTCTACTAATCTTGAAAATGATTATACCAGAAACAGTATAAGACTTGATTTAATACCGTTTATAGAAAAAAGGTATAATCCTAAATTTAAAGAAAAAATAAACAGCCTTTTAAATGAGATAAGAGAGGTAAACGAAATTCTTGAAGTGGATTATTCAAAATATATTTTTGAAAATACTCTTTCAGCACAAGAGCTTATAAATGAAAAAAGTTTTTACATAAAAGGAAAAATTATAAATTATTATTTAAATAAAAATGGTGTTTCAGTTTCAAGGCGTAAAATAGAAAATATTATAAATATATTATCTTCTGGCGGAAGTAAAAAAATAAAATTAGATAAAAGCTGTACTCTAATAAAAGAGTATGATAAAATATTTGTGGAAAATGGCAAAATTGCTGAAAAAGAAGTCAAAGAGATAAGAATGACTGTGCCGGGAGAGGCAGAATTCGGCAGCTATATTATAAGTGCTTTCAGAGAAACTAAGAAAAGAGATAATGACAGCAGTGAGTTCACAACAAATCTCAAAGAGGGAGATGAGCTTTTAATAAGAGGAAGAGTTCAGGGAGATGTGATGATTCCCATAGGTATGGACAATTATAAAAAGCTGAAAGAGATAATGATAAACTCTAAAGTTCCTAAAGATGAGAGAGGAAAGATTCCTGTGATTTTACTTGATAATGAAATAGTTTGGGCAGCAGGTGTCAAAAAAAGTAAAAAATTTATTTCTGAAAAAGAGAGCGAGAATATAGTACTAAGATTAAGGAGGAAATAGAGTGCCTAATAATATGGAAAAAAATAATAATGAAAATTTAGAAAACTTAAATGAAAAAGAAAAAAAGCCTGAAAGACAGGAAGATAATCTTGAAATAAAAGAGCAAAAGGAAGATTCTGTTGAAAATACAGAAAAAAATGTTCCTGAAGAAGAAAAGGCAGAAGTAAAAGAGGAAGAAAAATCTTCTCAAGAGGAAACTAAAAAAGAAGAAAAAACAGGGGAAGAGAAAAAAGAAACTCCAAAAGAAGAGATAAAAGAAGATGAAAGACCAAAAACTGCAGAGCAGAAAAGAGAGGAACTAAAATCAAAACTTTCTTCTGGAATGAAAATGCAGTTTAAAAAAGAGGGAAAAGGAAAATTCAGCTTTAAAGGTTTTGTAATGCTGGTATTTGTAGTAACACTTCTGCTTTCACTTCCTACAATGCTTTCAGACATGGAAAAAACACCTGCTAAAGAAGTGTCTTACACTGAATTTATAAAAATGTCTGAAAATAAACAGATAAAAAAAGTAGAAGAGAAAGAGGGATATGTTTACGGATATATTGGTGATGGAGAAAATATAAAAAGCTTCAGAACTAGAATGATTACAGACAGACTTGGAAGTGATTCAAATCTTGTAAAAGCATTTGAAAATAATGAGATATCTATAAAATCTGTACCACCTCAAGAACTTCCATTCCTTGTGAATATATTAGTATCTTGGTTCCCTATGCTTCTTCTTATAGGTATATGGTTCTTTATGCTTAACAGAATGAATAAAGGCGGAGGGGGAGGACCTCAAATATTTAATATGGGGAAATCTAAAGCCAAAGAAAATGGAGAAGAGATTTCAAATACAACATTTAAAGATGTTGCTGGAATAGATGAAGCAAAACAAGAGCTTCAAGAAGTTGTGGAATTTTTAAGAGAACCTGAAAAATTCAGAAAATTAGGAGCAAAAATCCCTAAAGGAGTACTTCTTCTTGGAAGTCCCGGAACTGGTAAAACACTTCTTGCAAAGGCTGTAGCTGGGGAAGCAAAAGTACCTTTCTTCAGTATGTCAGGTTCTGAATTCGTAGAGATGTTCGTTGGAGTTGGAGCTTCAAGAGTAAGAGATCTTTTTGCAAAAGCTAGAAAAAATGCTCCATGTATTGTTTTCATAGATGAAATTGATGCTGTAGGTAGAAAAAGAGGTTCAGGACAAGGGGGAGGAAATGATGAAAGAGAACAAACTCTTAACCAACTTCTTGTTGAGATGGATGGATTTGGAAATGAAGAAACAATAATAGTTATAGCTGCTACAAACAGACCTGATGTTCTTGACAGAGCTCTTAGAAGACCAGGAAGATTTGACAGACAAGTATTTGTTGACAGACCTGATATAAAAGGAAGAAAAGAGATTTTAGAAGTTCATGCAAGAGGAAAGAAATTTGCTCCTGATGTAAACTTTGAAACTGTAGCTAGAAAAACAGTGGGGCTTGTGGGAGCAGATCTTGCAAATATTCTTAATGAAGCAGCAATTCTTGCAGCAAGAGCAGGAAGAACAGAGATAACAATGGCAGACCTTGAAGAAGCTTCTGAAAAGGTTGAAATGGGACCTGAAAAGAAATCAAAAGTTGTTACAGAGTCAGAAAAATTAAAAACTGCATACCATGAGGCAGGACACGCAGTTATTAACTATCTATACCTTAATGATACTGACCCTGTTCATAAAGTTACAATTATTCCAAGAGGAATGGCTGGAGGATATACAATGTCCCTTCCTAATGAAGACAGATATTATTATTCTAAAGAGTGGTTTGTAAACAGAATGAAAATGGCTTATGGAGGAAGAGCAGCAGACGAACTTGTATCAGGGGAACTTAATACAGGAGCAAGTAGTGATATCCAACATGCAACAGCTATTGCTCACAATATAGTAACAAGATATGGAATGAATGAAAAATTTGGACCTATTCTTCTTGATGGAACAAATGAAGGAGATATGTTCCAAAGCAAATACTACAGTGATGCAACAGGTAAAGAGGTAGATGAGGAGATAATAAAACTTGTAAAAACTACTTATGCAGAAACTGTACAAGCTCTTAAAGACAACAGAGATAAATTGGACAGATTGGCTCATGCACTTTGTGAAAGAGAAACAATAATGCAGGAAGAGTTTAAAATGCTTATGGAAGGAAAAGAACTTTCACCATTAGTTCTTGATGAAAAAACTAATTCAGCAGAAGAAAAATAAAAAACTTTACATAAAATTTATTTTATGATATACTAATCAAAGAGATTTAATCTAGGTTACAGGAGTAGCCGCCTGTTACTTGGACTAAATAATAAATATAGGAGGAATGGCTAATGAAAACTAAACAAGAATTAATCGTTGAATTTGGTAAAAACGAAAAAGATACTGGATCAACAGAAGTACAAATCGCAATCTTAACAGAGGAAATCAACCACTTAACAGCACACTTAAAAGTACATAACAAAGACTTCCACTCAAGATTAGGATTACTTAAAAAAGTAGGAAAAAGAAAAAGATTACTTAACTACTTAGCAGGAAGAGATATCGAAGGATACAGAGCTCTAATAGCTAAATTAGGAATCAGAAAATAGTTTAAAAACTTAAATCCCGTAACTTATAAATGAGGTTATGGGATTTTTATTTTATTCTTCACTTGAAAGCAGAGATAAAATAAAGTACAATATAAGACAGAGAAAATGTATCCGGAGGATAATAATGAAACTTAGTTTTTTTAAAAAACTTTCTCTTTCAAGAAAACTGATAGTGGGATTTATGGGAACAATTCTTTTAGGGACAATCCTTCTTATGTTTCCTGCAGCATCAACAGATGGAGAGAGTATAGGTTTTTTGACAGCTCTTTTTACAATAACTTCAGCTGTATGCGTAACAGGACTGAGTGTAATAGATATAAGTAAAGAACTGACATTTACAGGACAGCTGATAGTTCTTATTTTTATTCAGTTGGGCGGACTTGGTGTAATGACATTTTCCTCATTTATATTTCTTTTGATAGGAAAAAGAATTACCTACGAAGAGAGGGAACTTTTAAAAGAAGAAAGAAATGTTGAAAGCAGTGGAGGAATACTTAAATTTTTAAAGAAAGTAATAATAACAATAGCAGTCATAGAAGGAATAGGAGCTTTTTTTCTGGCAGCAAGATTTTACCAAGATATGAGTTTGGAAAGAGCCATATATTTTGGAATATTTCACAGTGTATCAGCCTTTTGTAATGCAGGATTCAGTTTGTTTACCAACGGACTTGAAGGATATGTAGGAAGTTTTACAATAATAATGACAACAGCCTACCTTATTATAATAGGAGGGATAGGATTTACAGTTATTGACTCTATTCTTCTTGCTACAAGAAAAAAAGTCAGAAGATTTGACCTTACTTCAAAAGTAGCAATCCTTGTGTCAATATCTTTGGTAGTTATAGGAACAGTATTGTTTTTTATACTTGAGTATAATAATGAAGGAACAATAGGAAATTTACCATTTTTTGAAAAAGTATTGGCATCTTTTTTCCAAAGTGTAACAACAAGAACAGCAGGATATAACAGTGTTCCAATGGGAAATCTTACAGGAGGATCTATATTTTTATTCTGTATTCTTATGTATATAGGAGCTTCTCCAGGATCAACAGGAGGAGGAATAAAAACTACGACATTTGGTGTAATTATATTCTATGTTATAGGAGTTGTAAAAAAACAAGAGCATATAGTTATTTTTAACAGAAGAATAGGTTGGGAGATACTTAACAGAGCTTTGGCTATTCTTGTACTTTCTCTTTTATATATAGGTGTTATTACTCTTATAATTTTGAGTACACAAAATTTTTCCCTTGAACAAGTAATTTTTGAAGTGATATCAGCTTTTGCTACAACAGGGTTGAGCCTTGGTATAACAGCTGATCTCAATAGTTTTTCAAGAATATTGATAATATGTACAATGTTTTTAGGAAGATTAGGACCAATGACATTTGCCTTAGCATTTGGAGGTTCAAATAAGGTTGAAAAAATACAATTTCCAAAGGAAAATATACTTGTAGGTTAATATATAATAAAGATTAATTTGTAAGGAGAGAAAATGAAACAATATTTAGTAATAGGACTTGGAAGTTTTGGTACAAATGTTGTAAAAACATTGTATGAAGCTGGAGAAGAAGTTGTAGCTATAGATTCAAAAGACTATATTGTTCAAGAGGTAGTAAATTCAAACTATCTTGAAAATGGTCTGATTATGGATGCAACAGATGATATTCAGCTGAGAAAACTTGATATCCCAAATTTTGATATAGTTTTTGTATGTATAGGTGCTGTTGAGCCAAGCTTAATGGTATGTCTTAACTTAAAAGAGCTGGGAGTAAAAAATCTTATTGTTAAGGCTTCGTCTAAAAAACACAGAAAACTTCTTGAAAAAATAGGAGCAGATCAGGTTATATATCCTGAAGAATACATGGGAAGAAGAGCAGCTCTTGTAGCTATGGAACCAAATATGATAGAGCATCTAAGATTTTCACAAAACTTTTTAATAGTGGAATTAAAATCTCCAAGAACACTTTGGGGAAAAACACTTATTGAAGCAGATGTCAGAAAAAATTATAATGTCAATGTAGTGGGAATAAAAAGAGAGTCAGATAAATTTATTCCAAATCCGACTCCAAATACAAAAATAGAAGAAAATGATATCCTTATAGTAACTACAGACTCAAAAACTGCAAACAGATTGAGAGAAGAGTTTAAAGAGGATTAGGAGGAAAGCAAAAAATGCAAGAATTTGATATAATTGTAGTAGGTGCAGGACATGCAGGTTGTGAAGCAGCTCTTGCTCCTGCAAGAATGGGACTTAAAACAGCAATATTTACAATAAGTCTTGATAAGATTGGATACCTTTCATGTAATCCTTCAATAGGAGGACCTGCAAAATCACACCTTGCAAGAGAGATAGATGCTCTTGGAGGAGAGATTGGAAGAAATATAGACAAAACATTTATTCAAATAAGAGTTTTAAATACTAAAAAAGGTCCTGCAGTAAGATCACTTAGAGCACAGGCTGATAAGGCAAAATATCACATCGAAATGAAAAAAACTCTTGAAAATACAGAAAATCTTGAAGTTATTCAAGGAATGGTTACAGAGATAATAACAGAGGGAAATAAAGCTGTAGGAGTAAAAACAAAAGAGGGTGTAGAATATAGAGCAAAAGCAGTTGTAATAGCTACAGGAACATTTATGAGAGGACTTATTCATGTTGGAGAAACTCATTTCAGCGGAGGAAGAATGGGAGAACTTTCTTCTGAAGAACTGCCTCTTTCTTTGGAAAAATTAGGAATCAAACTTGGAAGATTTAAAACAGGAACACCTCCAAGAATAGATGCCAGAACAATAGATTATTCTAAAACAGAGGCACAGCCTGGGGATACAGAGCTTTTAAGATTTTCAAACAGAACACCTGATGAAGAAATAAAAACAAGAGTGCAGATACCATGTCATATATTATATACAAATAAAACTGTACATGATATTATAAAAAGCAACAGAGAGCGTTCACCTCTTTTTAACGGAACTATTCAGGGAATAGGACCTCGTTACTGTCCATCAATAGAGGATAAGATATTTAGATATCCTGATAAGGAAAGACATCATCTTTTCCTTGAAAAAGAGGGATATGATACTAACGAAGTGTATGTAAGCGGATTTTCTTCATCACTTCCAAGTGATGTTCAGTATAAAATGCTGAATGCAATAGAGGGACTTGAAAATGCTAAAATAATGAGATATGCCTATGCTATTGAGTATGATTATGTGCTAACTGAAGAACTTAGCTATTCAATGGAAAATAAAAAGATAGAAAATCTATTTACAGCAGGGCAGATTAATGGTACATCAGGATATGAAGAAGCAGCTGCACAGGGAATCATGGCTGGAATAAATGCTGCCAGAAAAGTACAGGGAAAAGAGCCTGTTGTTCTTGACAGAGCAGATTCATATATAGGAACTCTTATAGATGACATTGTTTCGAAAGGAACAAATGAACCTTATAGAATGTTTACAGCAAGAAGTGAGTACAGACTTATTTTAAGAGAAGACAATGCTGATTTAAGACTTTCAAAAATAGGTTATGAAATAGGACTTCTTCCAAAAGAGGAATACGATAAAGTTTTATATAAAGAAAAAATAGTAAAGGAAATAATAGAAAAACTTGAAAAACAACATATAGGAAGCAGCAATCCAAGAGTAAATGAGATTCTTGAAAAATATGGGGAAGAGCCTGTTAAAAACGGAATAACTCTTTTTGAATTTTTAAGAAGACCAGCTGTAACTTATAAAGATGTGAAGTATGTAAGTGAACTTATTGAAAATTTTGAACTTGGAGATTATATTGACGATATTGAATATCAAATAGAGGTACAAGTAAAATATTCAGGATATATAGAGCGTTCACTTAGAATGATAGAAAGACATAAGGGGCTTGAAGAGAAAAAAATTCCTGCTGATATGGATTATGACAGTCTTGAAAATATTCCAAAAGAAGCAAAAGATAAACTGAAACTTGTAAGACCTATGAACATAGGACAGGCTTCAAGAATTTCAGGAGTATCTCCAGCAGATATTCAAGTACTTCTTATATATTTAAAAATGAGAGGGCATAATTAATGAGAGAATATTTAAAAGATGGAATAAAAAAAATTGGAGTTGAAATAGATGAAGAAAAAATAGATAAGCTTATGGCTTATCTTGAACTTCTGGTTGAATACAATTCTCATACAAATCTTACAGCTATAAGAGATAGAGAAGGAATAATAGAAAAACATTTTCTTGATTCTATTCTTTTAATGAAATATATGAACAGAAGCACAGGAAAAGCATTGGATATAGGAACTGGGGCTGGATTTCCGGGAATGGTTCTTGCAATATGTAATCCAGAGATTCATTTTACATTAATAGACTCTGTTGGAAAAAAAATAAATTTTTTAAAACAAGTTAAAGAAAAATTGAATCTAAGTAATGTAGAACCTGTAAATGCCAGAGCTGAAGAGTATATAAATGAAGAAAACAGAGAATCTTATGATTTAGGATTCTGCAGAGGTGTATCAAAGCTCAATACAATTCTTGAATATGTAATTCCATTTTTAAAAGTGGAGGGAAGATTTCTTCCTCAAAAGATGGAAGGAACAAATGAAGAAAATGAAAGCAGTTCAGCTTTAAAAATACTTAAATCAAAAATTACAAATATATATGAAGAAGAACTGCCATTCTGTAAAGATAAGAGAATCATTGTAGATATTGTAAAAACAGCATCTACAGATAAAAAATATCCTAGAAGAACAGGTATTCCGCTAAAAAAACCATTATAAAATAGTAAAACAGATAAGAGGAGGGAAAAATGAAAAATATTTTTAGAAACAATAAAAAAATATTATTTATTCTTCCTCTTTTTTTTATTGCCTATATAACATATCTTGCACTGTTTCAACTTAATACTCTTGTATCTCTTGGAGTAAGAATATTTACTCAAGGAACTATAAAGATAGAAAAAGTAGAGATAGAAAAGGGAAGCAGTATAAAAGAGGGAAGAATAGAAATAATTAATTCCCAACTTTATGATGAAAGAGGAAAGGAAAAGTTTTTAATAACAGATTCTCCTAAGATAATAATAGATTATAAAGATTGGAAGATAGAGAGGATAAATATCTATAATCCTAAGGCTGTTTTTGTAAGAGATGAAAGTGATATAAATTTTGTAAATGTTTTTGTAGGAAATAACGACGAAGAAAGCAATAAAAAAGAAATAAAAAAATCTGAAAAAAAGAAACCAAGTATAAGCAGTCCAATATTAAAAAGAATAAATGTTTATAATGCAGATCTTGTATATATTGACAGATCATACAGCCACGAAATAAAAAAAGAGGTTGATAATGTAAATGGATATGTTCAGTTTAACAAAGGATATAAAGTAGATTTAAAGTTTACAGGAAACAAAGAGAAAGAAAAGTATACATATACCTTTGATAATAGAAAAATGTCTTATGATATGAGAATTATTCTTGAAAATATTCAGGCAGAAGATCCGCTGGTTCAATATGGATATGACAGCAAAGGGGATATTAAAAATGTCAGAGGACTTTTTAATATGGATCTTAGAATAAATGAGAAAGGATTTTTCGGTTGGGGAAAACTTGATAACGGAAGTTTAAGATATGAAGATTTAAATGCTCCAATAGAAGATGCCCAGCTTGATATGAAATTTTTAGGAGAGAAGATAGTAATTGATGGAGATTATCTTTTCTTTAATAAAAGAGGAAAATTTTCTGTAGAGTATAATGCAGGAAAGGGAGTAGATGTAAATTTAGCTCTTAAAAATCCGCTTTTTAATGAAATTTCAGAATATAAACTTATAAAAGATACTGGAATAAAAATAGATGATTTCGCTTTTGATGATGTAAATATAAATCTTTCTGTAAGAAATCATTTTAAAGCACAGATTGATTTTTTAAGTGCAAAAGGATTTAAGAAAGAGGTAATAGATTTTTCAAATGTCAGAGGACAGATAGTTTATGAAAATGGTGCTGTAAAGATAAACAATGTTCATGCAGATGTGAAGTTGGATAAAGAAGGAAGAACAATAGAGAGGGAAATAAACGGAAGGCTGAATTATAAGGCTGATACAGGAAAGGTTGTAGTCAGTGTCAGATCTCCAAAAGATGAATTTCTTTCAAAAATAGACTTAAGTTTTCTTTTTAGTGTGAAAAAGAATGCACTGAACTTTAAACTTGACTCAGATATAATAGATTTAAGAGGGAAATATAGTTTTAAATCTAAAGAATTATCTCTTAATCAAAAAGATAATTTTGAAATGATTTATGATGTGGAAAAAAATTATATTGAAAAGCTCAAAGGATATATTGACTTTACTCTTGAAAAATATATAGTTAAAACTCATTTTAAAACAGATAACGGATATAATATTGAATTAGAATCAAAACTTTTAAATGAAAAGAATGAAGTAAAAGGTATTGTTGAAGGTTTTGCTGATATAAAAACATTTGATTATGATTTTAAAATGAGAGCTAAAGAGGTAAATCTCAAAGATTACAGCGGAAGTATAGCTGGAAGTATAGAAGGATATATAAGAGGGAAAAAAGATAATTTTAACGGAGAATTTCTTTTAGATAAATTTTCTGTAGGAGTAGCTGCTCAGAAGCTGATAGTTTCCAATATTTCAGGTGTAGTAACTTTAGATAAAAAAAGGGAGCTGTCTGTTATATATCAAGGTGAAATAGGAAATATTAAGCAAGATAAAAATGAAATAAACGGGTTTAAAATAAGTGCGAAGTATTCAGAAGGTATACTTGAGGTTATGAATGCAGCCAATAAATTTTTGACTTTAAGTGGTAAGTACAGTATAATTAATTCAACAGCAGATCTTTCTATTAAAGGACGAAACATAAACAGAGATGTAATAAAAATTTCTGAAATAAATTATAATATTGAAGAGATTGATGGAAAAATTTCAGGAGATCTAAAAAATCTTAAAGGAAAATTTGTTGTAAATAATGGAATTATAGATCTTGGTGAAGAGAGAATAATCTCTTTTGGAGGAGATATAAATTATCTTCAAAATAAAGTATATACTGAAAAATTTAAAATAAATGAAAACAGGTTAAGTTTTGAGTATGATATTGACAGAAAGATGGGAAGATACAATATCGATATATTTGAAAATCTGTTAAGTGAATTTATTTTAGGAGTAAAATTCAGAATAATAGGAATGAGTGAAGGAATAATAAATGGCAGCAGAGTAGAAGGTAGTTTTAAAGGCTCTGTAAATGAATTTTATTATAAAGGAAGTCAGATTCCTAATATACTTTTCCAAGGTAACTATAATAACGAGAAAGTAGATTTTAAAAATATTGATATATTATCTGATGAGGATAAAAAGCTTGTAACAGCACAGGGAATAATAAACCTTACAGATAAAAGTATGAATTTTACAATTCCTAAACAGCAAGTTCCTATAAAAGAACTTCTTAATAAGAAAAATATAGATGGTTCAATAGAGATTGAAGGTAGAGCAGAAGGAACTGCTGAAAAATATACTTTTGACATAAAAGGTTTAGGTGGAAAAGTAGTATATAAAGATGTTACAATAGACAATATAGGAATTGATTTATCAGGGGATAAAGAAAAGGTATCTCTTAACAGTTTTACAGCTGGTTATATTAATAATATATTGAAAGCTAATGGAAAGTATAACATGGCTGATGGAAAATATAAATTTAATGTAAGCTCATCTGATATTGATTTAAAATTCCTTACAATATTTTTAGAGGAATATGGCATTGATGATATTTCAGGAAAAGGAAAAATAGATCTTATAATATCTGATATTGTTCCTGAGGGAGAGATAATATTAAATAATTTTAATCTTTCAGGAAAAAAATATGGACTAGATTTAAAAAATCTTAATGGAGATATTGTTCTTGAGAAAGGATATCTAAGAATAAAAAAATTTAAAGGTATTTTAAATGAGGGAACAATAAATATTGGAGGATATCTTGAAGCTTCAAAAGCTGTAAGACAGCTTCTTGATGAAAATTTTGGCAGAATAGATTACAATCTTTCATTGGAAGGAAAAAATGTAAATTACTCCTATGAAGATTATTTCAATCTGAATTTTGATACAAAACTAAATTTCAGAAGAAATGCTGTATTTGGAAATCTTACAATAAACGAAGGTAATATAAACAAAATAATAAACGAAGATTTTGGACTTGTAACAATTATAAAAAATTTCATTAAAAACTTTATTGCAAGAAATAAAGCTCAAGGAATGGTTTTAAAAAGCAATAAAAGAGGAGCTGTTTTAGAAAATGATACTGTATCAGGTTTAAGAGTCGATGTGAGATTCAACATTGATAAAGGTATAGATATAAATGTAAATAAAGCTACTAATTTCTTTACAAATCTGAGAGGAACAGTAATGGGACAAGGAAGATTGTCAGGAAGTTTAGGAAGATTAAACTTTTTAGGAGAAACTAACATCAAAGATGGTGAGTTTTCTCTTAATGGAAATAAATTTACAATTGACAGAGCATTAGTTTTATTCAACAACAGAAATGAATATATACCTGATTTGAATCCAGATATAGTATTTACTACAAATTCTATAATAAATAATAAAAATCTAGAGATATCATTAAGTGGTCCTGCAAGAAACCTTACATTCACAGTAAGAAGTGGAAATGAGGTATCAGTAAATAGTTTGGACAGTGTATTAAACGGAGATGGCTTAGGAGAAAATGGAAATAATGTTTCAATATTTTTAACAAATATAATAGGAGGACAAATTTCTGATATTTTGATTAATCCTATTGTAGAAGTTTTAAGAGGAATAGGTTTTTCAAATCTAAATGTAAGATCCAGCATCCTTGCAGAAGAGAGAAAAACAGATGCAGAGCAGGAATCCTCTATGACACTGGGAGCATATGTTGAGGCAGAGAGTCCTATCTATAAAGATAAACTGTTTTGGAAGATAAAAGTTAACTTTATGGGAGATACAGAAAATAATGACAACAATAGTAATAACGGTGCTAACTATGGAGTGGCCGATTACGATATAAATGTTTACAACAGAATAAACAAAAATATTTCATGGGGAGTTGGTGCACAGAAACTGAGAGAAAATTTAGAAACGAAAGACCGTGATATGAATTACTATATAGAATTAAAGTTTGAAAAAAAATTTGATTTTTAAAATGGAGGGTTAAAGCATGAGAAAACAATTAACGATTTTATTTAGTTTTCTTTCGCTTGTATTTGCCTATGGTGCTGAAAATAAAAATAAGTCAGATTACAAAATCGAAGATATTGTAGTGGCGAATATTCAAGAAATACCAGAAGCTTCAATACTTAGCGTAATGAAACAAAAAGTCGGAGACAGATATTCTGCTGACAATATGATAGCAGATTACCAAAAAATCAAAGGACTTGATTATGTTGGAAATGTTTCAATATATCCACAGTATTATAACGAAGGTGTAAGACTTGTTGTGGATATAAGAGAGAAGAAAGACACAAAATCACTTCTTGCAAAAAGCGGAATCATTCCTATGTCTGAAAGAGATAAGATAGATAAAAGTGTTGTTGTAAGAGGAGTAGAAGTTTACGGAAATGTAAGCCGTAAAACAAAAGAGATCTTAAAAGATGTTCCTGTAAAAGTTGGAGGATATTACTCTAAAAAGAAAGTAGCAGAGGGATATAGAAATCTTCTTGAATCTGGATACTTTAGAGAAGTTGTTCCTGATGTACAAAAAACAGGAAATGGAGTTACAGTTGTATATTATGTAACTGAAAATCCTACTATCACAGGTGTTAATATCATAGGTAATACAGTATACTCAACAGAAGAACTGTTAGCAGAAATGGAAACAAAACCTAATGAAACTTTAAACTTTAATTCACTTAGAAAAGACAGAGAAACAATTATTCAAAAATATAGTAAAGACGGTTACGTACTTGCCAGAGTAATAGATATTGGAATCAATCCAAGTGATTATTCTCTTGAAATATACGTTACAGAAGGTGTAGTAAGAGATATTAAACTTCAAAAAATGGTAACAAAACAAAAAGGAAACAGAAGAAAAGCAACTGACACTCTTCTGAAAACAAAAGACTATGTAATTGAAAGAGAGATAGAATTTAAAGATGGAGATATCTTTAATATCAACAATTACAATGAAACAGCAGATAACTTAAGAAGACTTGGATATATTAAAAATATTAAATACGAAGCAAGAGATATTCCAGGAGATTCAGACGGAAAAGAGATAGTTCTTCTGATAGATGAAGATAGAACAGCCAGACTTCAAGGAGCAATTTCATATGGTTCAGAACTTGGACTTATGGGTATGCTTTCACTGGAAGAAACTAACTGGAAGGGAAGAGGACAAACAACTTCATTCACTTATGAAAAATCTGATGAAGATTACAGCAGTATGTCAATCAGCTTCTCAGATCCATGGATAAAAGATACTGACAGAATTTCTTGGGGATGGAGCTTATATAAAAACGACTACGAAAATGACGATAGCCAAGCTTTCAGCAAAATAGATACTATAGGTGGTAGAATCAATATTGGTAAAGGTATTACAAAAAATGTAAGAATTGGACTTGGAACAAAACTTGAGTATGTAAAAACTGAACCAGATGATGAATATAGAAATGTTCCTGAATATTATGATGATGAATATTATCTATGGAGTTTATTCCCTTCTATCACATATGACACAAGAAACAGCTATTTTAATCCTACAAGAGGAAAATATGCTAGATGGCAGGTTGAAGGTGGATATGCTTCAGGAGAAAATGCAGATTATTTTACAAATACAACACTTGAATTGAGAACATATCACAGAGGTTTCTTCAAGAAAAATACATTTGCTTACAGAGCTGTATTTGGAATTCAATCTGATGGAACAAAAGAATCTCAAAGATACTGGGTTGGAGGAAGCAGTACTTTAAGAGGATTTGATGGAGGAACATTCAGAGGTAAGAAAAAAGTTACAGCAACTATAGAAAACAGAACAGAGTTTAATGATGTGCTTGGAGGAGTATTATTCTTTGATGCAGGTAGAGCATGGGATTATGATGGTATAGACCAAGGATATCAAAGAGATGAAGATTTTGCTAAAGATATTGCAATGACAGTGGGAGTTGGATTAAGAATTAATACACCAATGGGACCATTAAGATTTGACTTTGGTTGGCCAATCGGAGATGACGGAGATCGTAACGGAAGAGACAAGCAAAGCGGAATGCAGTTCTACTTCAATATGGGACAATCATTCTAAAATAAAGATAAACAAAAGAACAGCGGAGGCATAAAATGAAAAAATTATCAGTTTTAGCATTAGCAGCAGTTATGTCTGTATCAGCATTTGCAGACAAAGTAGGAGTAGTTAATACTCAAGAATTATTTTTTAAATATTCTAAAACAAAAGTTATTGAAGAAAATCTTAAAAAACAAGGAGCAGCTCTTGACAATACTTTAAATCAAAAACAAGTTGAGTTAAAGAAAATGCAAGTTGAGCTTCAATCAAAAGGAACAAAAGTTACAGATGCAGAAAAAAAAGCATTTGAAGATAAAGTAAAAGCTCTTGATAAATTTGTAAGAGATTCACAAATGAAACTTGAAAAAGAAAAAAATATAAGAATACAAGAAGTTGAAAAGACAATGAATGCTTCAATAGCTAAAGTAGCTAAAGCAGAAAAATTTGATTATGTGCTTGAAGTTGGAGCTGTAAAATACGGTGGAACTGATATCACAGCAAAAGTTTTACAAGAGATGGAAAAGACTAAATAATAAAATAGGAGGAAGCTATGAGCTATAAAATAAGCGAAATAGCTGATCTTCTTGAAAGTGAAATAAGAGGGGACAAAAATCTTGTAGTGAGAGCATTGTCTCCTTTTTTTCAAGCTAAAGAAGATGAGCTTACATTTGCAGCAGATGAAAAGTTTCTGCATAAATTAAATGAAACAAAGGCAAAGGTAATAATAGTTCCTGATATCCCTCTGCCTGATATTGGAAAAACATATATTGTAACAAAAATGGAACCTAGAAAACTTATGCCAAAACTTTTAGGACATTTTAAAAAGACTTTGAAAAAAATAGAAAAACCTATAGAAGATTCAGCAGTTATAGCTGAAACAGCAGAGATTGCTCCTCATGTATATATAGGACATGATGTAAAAATTGGTGAAAATGTAAAAATATATCCAAATGTAACAATCTGTGAAGGAGTAATAATTGGAGATGACAGTATCATATATCCAAATGTAACAATCAGAGAATTTTGCGAAATTGGAAAAAGAGTAGTTATTCAACCAGGAGCTGTAATAGGTGCTGATGGTTTTGGATTTGTAAAAGTAAATGGAAACAATCAAAAAATAGAACAGATTGGAAGAGTAGTTCTTGAAGATGATGTGGAAATAGGAGCAAATACAACTGTAGACAGAGGGGCAATAGGGGATACAGTAGTTAAGAAATTTGCAAAACTTGATAATCTTATCCAAATAGGACATAATGTTATAATAGGTGAAAACTTCCTTATGGCTTCACAATCAGGAATTGCCGGAAGTACAGAGATAGGAAATAATGTTACTGTAGGAGGACAGGTTGGAATAGGAGGGCATATCAAAATAGGAAATAATATAATGATAGCAGCTCAATCTGGAATTACAGGAAACCTAAAAGATAATCAGGTACTTGGAGGACATCCTGTTGTACCTCTGCAAGAAAATTTAAAAATTCAGGCTGGAATGAAAAAACTTCCTGAGCTTTTAAAAAGAGTAAAAAAATTAGAGCAGGAAATAAATAACAAAGAAAAGTAATAAAAAACACTGCCCTGTTTTGAGAAATATTTCTATTATTTCTTAAAACAGGGATTTTTTTTAATATTCCTATTCAATAAATTCCCGTTCCGTGATACAATAGATGGTATCAAGATAAGTAAAAGAGGATTAAGATGAAGAAAAGATTATTTTTTAACAAGTATGAAGACATGAAATATATTTCTCACTTAGACCTTTTGAGATTTATGGAGAGGATTCTAAGAAAAGGCGGTATACCGGTTAAGTACAGTCAGGGCTTTCATCCAAGACCAAAAATTTCTTTAGGTAATCCTATCTCTTTGGGAACAGAAGCTTTCAATGAAGCAATGGATATTGAGCTTAGAGAAGATATGACAAACGAAGATCTTTTTAATAAGCTTAATAATAAATGTGTTATGGGCTTTGAATTTACCAAGGTGATTGATATAGATGGAAAAACATCTATAGCTGAGGAGTATAAAGATATGAAATTTATAATTCAAGGACATGGCTCCTCCTTAGAGAAAATAAAAAATCTTTTGGCTCAAGATGAAATAATCCTTACAAAAGAGAAAAAAGGAAAGATTGAATCTAAAGATTTAAAACCTAGAATAAAAAATTATGAAATAGATAGTGATAAAATAACAATGATACTTGAAAATATGTCCCCAAACTCTCTTTTAAATATATGTGGAGTGGGAGCAGATGAGGTATCTATAAAAAAATATGGAATGATTGAAATATAATTAAGGGGGAATACAAAAATGTTAGATTTAAAATTTATGCGTGAAAATAAAGAGCAGGTAGAAACATGGCTTAGACAAAGAGGAAGTGATCTTACTCTTGATGAGTTTGCAAAATTAGATGAAGAGAGAAGAGAAATTCTTGGAGAAGTTGAAGCTTTAAAAAATAAAAGAAACAGCGAATCAGCAGAGATAGCAAGACTTAAAAAAGCTAAAGAAGATGCTTCTGAACTTATAAAAGCTATGGGAGAAGTTTCTGCTAAAATAAAAGAGCTTGATGAAAAATTAGCTCAAGTTGATGAAAAAATAAAATATATCCAAATGACAATTCCTAATAAATTAAGTGAAACAACTCCAATTGGTAAAGATGAAGATGAAAACGTTGAAATCAGAAGATGGGGAGAACCTAGAAAATTTGATTTTGAACCAAAATCTCACTGGGAAATAGGAGAAAAATTAGGAATACTTGACTTTGAAAGAGGATCTAAACTTTCTGGATCAAGATTTGTTCTTTACAGAGGAGGAGCTGCAAGAGTTGAAAGAGCTTTAATCAACTTCATGCTTGACCTTCACACTGAAAAACACGGATATACAGAACACATCACTCCATTCTTAGTAAACAGAGAAATCTGTGAAGGAACTGGACAGCTTCCAAAATTTGAAGAAGATATGTACAGAACAGATGATGATATGTTCCTTATCTCTACTTCAGAAATTACTATGACAAACATTCACAGAAAAGAGATCTTAGATGAAAAAGATCTTCCTAAATACTATACAGCATACTCTCCTTGCTTCAGAAGAGAAGCTGGATCTTATGGAAAAGACGTTAAAGGAATTATAAGAGTTCACCAATTCAATAAAGTAGAAATGGTTAAACTTGCTACTCCAGAAACTTCTTATGATGAACTTGAAAAAATGGTAGATAACGCAGAAGATGTTTTAAGAATATTAGGACTTCCATACAGAGTAATATCTCTTTGCAGTGGAGATATCGGATTTGGATCAGCTAAAACTTATGATGTTGAAGTTTGGTTACCTTCTCAAAATAAATACAGAGAAATTTCTTCATGCTCAAACTGTGAAGATTTCCAAGCTAGAAGAATGGGACTTAAATACAGACCAAACGGAAGCACTAAGAGTGAATTCGTTCATACATTAAATGGATCAGGACTTGCAGTAGGAAGAACTCTTGTTGCAATTATGGAAAACTATCAGCAAGAAGATGGATCATTCTTAATTCCTGACGCATTAGTTCCATATATGAATGGAGTAAAAGTTGTTACTAAATAGTATACTTATTGTATTATTTTTAACAAGTATTATACTAGATGATATCAGAATAATAGGAGCAGTTTCAGCAGTGGAACTGCTTCTTAATATATTCCTGAACAGAAATCTTAAACAAGATATAAAAAGATTGAGAGTATTATTATATATATATTTAGGAACATTTTTAATTCAAATATTTTCTCATCAAGAAGGGGAGGTATTATTAAAAATTTGGAATATATATATAACAAAAGCAGGAGTAATAAATTTTACCGCTAATTTTTTGAGAGTGTTAAACTTGATAATGCTGTCTTGGCTTGTGAGCAAAAAATGGTTAATTTTTGACCATTTTGGAAAGTATAAAAGAGTAGCTGAAAATGTGGTGGACTTAGTTCCTGAAGTTTTTGTAATGTTCCGTAAAAAAATGACATTGAGAAGATTTTTTAGACACATTTTTAAAAAAATAAAAATATAATCACTTATTAATTGATTTTATTTTTAAATTTTGGTAAAATTGAAGTGGGTAAAAATTATTCATAGGAGGAAAAATATGTCTTATAACTATAAAGACCTAGGTCTTGTAAACACAAAAGAAATGTTTAGAAAAGCAAATGAAAATGGTTATGCTGTTCCAGCTTTCAACTTTAACAACATGGAACAAGCTATGGCTATCGTTGAAGCTTGTGCTGAAATGGGTTCACCAGTAATTCTTCAATGTTCTAAAGGAGCTATGGAATACATGGGTTCTTACATGGTGCCAATGATTGCTAAAGCAGCTGTTGACTATGTAAAAATGTCAGGATCAGATATTCCTGTAGCATTACACTTAGATCATGGACCAAGCTTTGAAGTTGCTAAAAAATGTATAGATTGTGGATTCTCATCAGTAATGATTGACGGATCTCACTTCCCATTTGAAGAAAATATAGCTGTATCTAAAGAAGTTGTTGAGTATGCTCACGCTAATGATGTTACAGTAGAAGCTGAATTAGGAGTTTTAGCAGGAATCGAAGATGATGTAAAAGCTGCTGATCATATCTACACAAATCCAGATGAAGTTGAAGAATTCGTAGCAAAAACAGGAGTTGACTCTCTTGCAATAGCTATCGGAACATCTCACGGAGCTCACAAATTCAGACCTGGTGATGATCCTAAATTAAGACTTGATATATTAGAAGAAGTTTCAAGAAGAATCCCTGGATTCCCAATCGTATTACACGGATCTTCTGCTGTTCCAGGACAATATGTTGAAATGATAAAACAATATGGTGGAACAATAAAAGATGCTATCGGAATTCCTGATTCTGAATTAAGAAAAGCTACTAAATCAGCAGTTGCTAAAATCAACGTTGATACAGATGGAAGACTTGCTTTCACAGCTGCATTAAGAAAAGTATTAACTGAAAAACCTGGAGAATTTGACTTAAGAAAATACTTAGGACCAGCTAAAGAAGAAATGAAAGCTTACTACAAAACTAAAATCGTTAACGTATTTGGTTCTGAAGGAGCTTACAAAAAAGCAGAAAAAACAGTTAAATAATAAAATTTATAACTGAATAAGAAAAGACAGCTGAAAGGCTGTCTTTTTTGTAATATTTAAAGAAAAGGGTATTGACTTTTTTCTAAAATGAGGTATATTATAAGTAATAGAATGAGAAAAGACAAAAAAGTGTATAATTAATTATAATAAACTCAACAGTCAAAAAATATATTTTTTAGACTGTTTTTTTATATAAAAAATATTTTTAAATTAATTTTTTATTATTATTTTTCCCGAAAAAAAGTGTATAAATACTCATAATC